>CATJWG010000065.1 GCA_949744165.1 uncultured Eubacteriales bacterium
GCAATCTGTACGCCGCCCATAGCCGCGTTGCCGTAGATGGCCGCGCCGCCGGTAAGGGGGCCGATGCCGCCGAGCTTGAAGGTGCCGGAGGCCCCGCCGGCCGGAGCGGGCTCGTTATTGTCATCAGCCGGTTCCTTGTCATCGTCAGCTGGAGCGGGAGTGTTGTTCTCAGCAGGTGCCGGGGTGTTGTTGTCCGCCGGAGCGGGGGTCGGATTGCTTGCAGGGGCGCTGCCGCAGCCTGCGAACAGGCACAGCACCATCGCCAGAACAAGCGTGAGTGCAAAAAGCTTTTTCATTTTCGTTCTCCTTTGATAAAAATTTTATAATTTATCAGGTTTTCCAGGCATTTACGGCCGTCTGCGTCCTTGAAAACCTTATACAAAAAGCGGCTGCGCCCGGCAAGAGGCGAAGCCGCTTTGAGTATCTGTATAATACAGATTCACGCGTTTTGCTCTTGCGCTTTTAATTCACTAAGGTAAATTATCACAGCATTAATTATAATTATCAAAACGGGCACATTAATAATGTATATCAGTCCGCACCCTGCCAGAAACGCATGTGCGAACAGGCTGCAAATTATAATAAAAACGGACACCAGCAAGCTGATGCCCGAAACGGAAAGGGTTTTGTCGGCGCAGGAAGGGCATGCGCGGCCAGCCTCTGCAAAACTGGATGCAGAAGCGGTACAATAAGTGCTGCTCATTGTAGTTCTCAACATAAACAGCCCCTCCTTCCCTGACAATTTGCACAAACAAAATTTTGATGTTGTAAAATTATCACCACTGCCGCGTTTTGTCAAGTGTAAATCGCCTGTTTCTCCTTTAAAACGTCAAGGTAAACAATTCATTTCCGCTATGTCTGCGGCAACATTGTATGAAATAACACTTGTTATCACCGCTTTATGGTGTTAAAATGTAAAATACTAAATTACATCGTCGCTTTAAATCATTAGATTCAGCGGCCGAGTGCCGCTTTATGCTTCTCTCCGGAGGCCGCAGCGCCGCCCTTTTCTGTCAGATAATACCCGCCCGCTCACGGCGGATATTACATATATGTAAACATGGAGGAAAACACAAAAATGAAAAAGTCACTTGCAATACTGCTGGCGCTTGTCATGCTCCTTGCCATGGCCGCCTGCGGCAGTTCGCCTTCCAACGCGAACAACCCAAGTACCCCTACTGACGCACCCGCTCCCGCGGACACCTCTGCGCCGGCCGACACTCCGGCTCCCGCCGAGGACGACGACACCGAGCCCGCCGACGATGCCGACAAGGTTTACACAATCGGCATCTCCCAGCTCGTGACCCACGACGCGCTCGACGCGGCTACACAAGGTTTCCAGGACGCGCTGACCGAGCTGCTCGGCGACAAGGTTGTTTTTGACTATCAGAACGCCGCGAATGACACCGCCACCTGCGCAACCATTGCCAACGGCTTTGTATCCGGCGGCGTGGACCTTATTATGGCCAACGCCACTCCGGCCCTTCAGGCTGCTGCTGCCGCCACCGCAGACATTCCCATCCTCGGCACCTCCGTGACCGAGTACGGTGTGGCTTTCGGCATCACCGGATTTACCGGTACCCTCGGCACCAACGTATCCGGCACCTCCGACCTGGCTCCTCTGGACCAGCAGGCCGCGATGATTCAGGAGTGGTATCCCGACGCAAAGAATATCGGCCTGCTCTACTGCTCCAACGAGCCCAACAGCCAGTACCAGGTTGACACCGTGCAGGGTTACCTTGAAGAAATGGGCTACGCCTGCACTCAGTACCCCTTCTCCGACTCCAACGACATCGCCGCCGTGTGCCAAAGCGCAGTGGACGCCAGTGACGTGCTGTATATACCCACCGATAATACTGCCGCATCCAACACTGGCATAGTCGATAATATCTGCCGCGGCGTCATCCCGGTTTTCTGCGGTGAGGAGGGTATCTGCGCCGGCTGCGGTATTGCCACCCTGTCTATAAACTACTATGACATTGGCTACAAAACCGGTGAAATGGCTTATGACATCCTTGTCAACGGCGCCGATGTGTCTACCATGGCCATTGAATACGCTCCCGAGTTCGTTAAGAAGTACAACGCTCCCATTTGCGATGCTTTGGGCGTTGCTGCTCCCGAGGGTTATGAGGTAATAGAGTAAGGGCTTGTAAGAGCACCTTTTTCTGACAGCGCAAAAATTGCAAAAACAGCGGAAAAGGCCCTTCCCTTTTCCGCTGTTTTGCGCTATACTGTTAAAGCGTTATCAGCGCACTGCCGGTCATATCACGCAAAACATGTCCGGCGGCATACACAAGTATTGGAGGCAACATTAATGGCAGGATTCATCAGCGCACTGCCGGGGGCCGTATCCCAGGGGCTTATATGGGGCATCATGGCCATCGGCGTGTACATCACATATAAAATTCTCGATATCGCCGACCTGACCGTGGATGGCTCGTTCTGTACCGGCGGCGCGGCCTTCGTTGTTCTGTTTGGCTCCGGCGTAAACATCTGGCTGGCCCTGCTCGCGGCACTGCTTGTCGGTATGCTGGCGGGTCTTGTCACAGGTCTGCTGCATACGCTGTGCGGCATACCCGCGATTTTGTCCGGTATTCTCACGCAGCTCGCGCTCTGGTCGGTCAATCTGGCTATAATGGGCATGAAAGCCAATGTCGCCATAAACCTCACGGACCCAAATCTGAACAGCCTTGAAAGACACCTGGTCTCCCTACGCTTCGTGCAGGAGGTTGCCAAGGGTAATCAGCCCTTCACAAAGCATCCAATATTCGTTGTTGGCCTGTTCACGATTGCAGTTATCGCCGTGCTTTACTGGTTCTTCGGCACCGAGCTGGGCGCGTCGCTGCGCGCAACGGGCGCCAACCAGAACATGGCCCGTGCCCAAGGAATTAACACCGACGTAGGCAAGGTTCTCGGCCTCATGCTCTCCAACGGACTTGTCGCCTTGTCCGGCGCGCTGCTGACACAGTACCAGAGCTTTGCCGACTCGAACATGGGCAAGGGTGCTATTGTCATCGGCCTTGCCGCTGTTATTATCGGCGAAGTGATATTTTCAAAGGTGTTCCGCAACTTTGCGCTTAAACTGCTGGCGGTTTCGTTCGGCGCTATAATTTACTACGTGGTAATCCAGGCGGTCGTGAGCCTGAGCAACATCAACACCAACTACCTCAAGCTCATATCCGCGGCTATTGTGGCCATATTCCTGTCCGTGCCGTTCTGGAAAGGCAAGTATTTTCACGCTCATGCAAAGGTATCCTATGCCGGAGTCAGCGCCGATGCCGACGTGAAGATTGGAGGAGACGGGAATGCTTGACATTAAAAATATCTACAAGACCTTCAACCCCGGCACTGTGAACGAAAAAACCGCGCTGAACAACCTGTGCCTGCACCTTGACGAGGGAGACTTTGTCACTGTCATAGGCGGTAACGGCGCCGGCAAATCGACTATGCTCAACGCCGTGGCCGGCGTCTGGCCCGTGGACTCGGGCACTATCAGCGTGGGCGGCGTGGACGTGACGCGGCTTCCGGAGCACAAGCGCGCGGCC
>CATJWG010000066.1 GCA_949744165.1 uncultured Eubacteriales bacterium
ATGGTCCGCGTGGCGGGCTACAGCACCTATTTTGTCCAGCTAACGCCCAGACTCCAGAACGAAGTTATTGCCCGCACTCAAAACTCCAGCGTGAAATAATACCAACCCCCCTGCGCTTTGTACACAAAGCGCAGGGGGCTGTGGTAAATGTGTAAAGAAAGTGCCCCATTATCCGTTTAGTAGCAGGATGGAGCACAGATCGTAAAAGCTATTTTTCTGTAACGCGGATGCCGACTGTTGACTGGATTTTTAAAATTCCTGCTTGAGGCTCCTGCTGAATAACGCATCCATCTCACGTTTGGCGTTCGCGCTTTCATAGAGTATGTGATACACAGTCTCGCATATCGGCAGCTCCACTCTGGCCTCAGCAGCGAGCTGATGCAGCGCCTGGGCGGTATAGTAGCCCTCTGCCAGCTTGTCAAAGCTCTCGCCGCGCGTATACAACTCGCCAAAGCGCCGGTTTTGGCTGTGCTCGGAAAACACCGTGGCCTCATAGTCGCCGAGGTGACACAAACCGTAGGCAGAGAGCTCGTTGCCGCCCATGGCCTTTATAAGCCGGGCAATCTCGCGAGTGCCGCGCGACATCAGAGCGCCTTTGAGCGTCACAAGGCCGTAGCCGTCGAGCATTCCGGCGGCAATACCTATCACGTTCTTTGCCGCCGCGCCGAGCTCGTTGCCGATAAGGTCCGCGCCGTAGTAAAAGCGTATCAGGTCGCTGGAGAAAAGCTCTATAAGTCTGCGTTTGGTCGGCTCATGCGCGCTGTCTATGACCATGCAGTTGGGGATACCGCGCACAAATTCCTGAACATGCCCGGGGCCCAGCCATACGGCGGTATGACAGCTCTCGTCAAAGTGCGACTGCGTAATCTGCGAAAGACGCCGGCAGGTGCCAGTCTCAAGACCCTTCATGCACAGCACAAAAATTTTTCCTTGAGCGCCGTGCTCCTCTATCTGCGCGCACAGCGAGTCAAGCTGCTGCGAGCCGATGGAGATAACGATAATTTCACTCTCAAGCGCCTGCTTCAGCGAACAGGTGAGCGTTACGGACTCTGGCAGCGTCAGATAGTCGTTTTTGCGCTCTCGCATGAAACGCTCCATGTTTTTCGAGCCCTCGCGTCCGTAAAGCGTTAGCTGATGGCCGGTTCGGCATAAGTACCAGGTTATAAAGCTGCCCCAGCGTCCGCAGCCGATAACTGAAATCTTCATTTCTGCCTCAGAAGCCCAAATTCAGTCCGCCGGTAAGCTTTGACATGCTCTCGGATGCAGTGTCCTCAGCTTTGCGCAACGCCTCATTCACGGCGGCTATCACCATGTCCTGAAGCATATCGACATCCTCGGGGTCAACCGCCTCGGGGCCTATCTCCAGCGAAACGAGCTGGCGCTTTCCGTTGACCGTTGCCTTGACCACGCCGCCGCCGGCGGTGGATTCATAGGTGGCTTGGTCAAGCTCTTCCTGCATTTTCAGCAGCTCCTGCTGCATCTTCTGCGCCTGTTTCATCATCTGCATCTGATTCATTCCGCCCATGCCGCCGTAGCCGCCGCGGAAACCGCCTTTTGCCATGTTTATTATCCTCCTTGTATGCGGTTATTTGAGTTATTTAAATGATACGATATCAAATTTGCCGAGATTGTCAAGTCCCTCCTGAGTGGTGCCGTCCGCCGTAGCCTGAGAGGGCATTTCCGAGCGTGCGGTAACCCTTACCTGCACACTGCGGCCCAAAGCGCCTCCGGCGGCCTGCGCAATGCGTGAGAGAATGTCGGGCCGATTTATGTTGTTCATGGTAAAGCCAGGCTCGATGTACAGCGTAAGCGTATCGCTATCCATCAAGCCGACGGTTTGCGTGGAGTCGGAGAGCATTGCGTATATTCCGATGGAGACAGCGCCTTTAAGGGCGGGCAGGATTTCGCTCCACTCGCTTATGCTTTCCGAGGAGGTAGCCGACGGGCTGAATACTGCCGGCGAGGCAGGGGGAAAATCAGTGATACAAGAGTCTGGGGCCTGCGCTGTGCCCGTAAACGGAGCAGTACATGGCGGGGGCGGTGGGTCACAATCGAAGGGCGGGTAATCCTCCGCCTCGGGCGGGGCGTCCCTGTCGTCGGGCGGAGCGTAAATTGACTTTACGGAGACAGGCTGGGGAGCTGGGGGCTGCGAAGGCTCCGAAGACGGCTCAGGATATGCCGGTTCACCTGCCGGAGCGCGGATAGTGGGAGATGGCTGAACCTGAGTGGGGGATGGGGGGGGGGGACCGCCGGCAGTGGCGGACTCAAGCCGCGCCACGCGTTCACGCAGCGCGGGAAGACCGGCGCCAAGCTCGGGATTACACAGGCTGACTATGCACAACTCGCACAGTACGCGGGTCTGTCCGGCGCGCATGCTGCCGAGAGTATCCTGAATTACATTTATGTTATTTATCAGCGCGCCGGCAGAAAAGCGACTGGCGAAACCGGCAATCGTGGCCTCGTCGTAGCCGGAGCTGAGCAGCTCAGCCCCGCCCTTGGGTGCGACCTTCTCCATGAGAACGTCGCGCTGAAGCGAACTGAGCTCTCCGAGCAGGGTTGACGGGTCCTTGCCGTCCTGCCAAAGCTGTGCGAAAAGGTCAAGCGCTGCAGCTGTGTTCCGATCTGCTATGTGGCGCAGAAGCTGCGCGGTGCTCTGCCGTCCGGCAAGGCCCATGGCAGAGTAAACCTCGTCCACTCCTATCCGCTGGCGTCCGGAGCACTGGTCGAGCAGGGACAGCGCGTCGCGCATACCTCCCTCGGACAGACGTGCGATAAGCTCAGCGGCGGCGGCGCTGAGCTCCAGATGTTCTTGCTGAGCCACATATTGAAGGCGCGCGGTTATCGATTCTATGTCCAGCCGTTTGAAGCTGTGGCGCTGGCAGCGCGAGAGTATCGTTGCAGGAACCTTATGCAGCTCGGTGGTGGCGAGGATGAAAATAAGATGCTCAGGCGGCTCTTCGAGTATTTTGAGCAGGGCATTGAAAGCCGATGAGGAGAGCATATGTACCTCGTCAACGATGTACACGCGCTTTTTCACCATGGCTGGGGAGAAAATCGCCTCATCGCGCAGGGCGCGAACGTTGTCCACTCCGTTGTTGGAGGCCGCGTCCATCTCCACGACGTCCATCACGGAGCCGTCATCAATACCCAGACAGGCGCTGCATTGGTTGCAGGGGCCGCCATTTACGGGATGCTCGCAGTTGACGGCCTTGGACAGTATTTTTGCGCAGGTGGTTTTTCCCGTGCCGCGGGTCCCTATGAACAGATAGGCGTGGGAAAGCCTGCCGGAGCTTACCTGGCCCTTTAGCGTTTCAGTTATATGGCGCTGGCCAACAACATCGTCAAAGGTTTTTGGACGCCATTTGCGGTATAGAGCCTGATACAGGACGAACACCTCCCATAAAGACAAAAAAACACGGACATTTACAAGACTGCACACCCGTCGTCGAATAATGTGACCCATCCGTTACAGCGGCAGCCAACTCGGCTCCGGCTCCCTTGCGGCACACGAGGTAGTCCTCTTAATGCTGCTCGGTTCCCCGCCTGACATGGTTCGAGGGGCCTCGTTGCGCAAGACCGGAAC
>CATJWG010000067.1 GCA_949744165.1 uncultured Eubacteriales bacterium
AATTTGCTGCAGCTTTTGCAAGGCTTCATCATCATATAGACGATAACCGGACCTGGTCAATTCACTTGGTTTTAATAGTCCAATCTCGTCATAATATTGTAATGTGCGGGTGCTTATGCCTGTTAATTCAGCAACCTGGCTTATAGTGCGCATTCTTATCAGCTCCTTAAATTTGTGCCGCGGCGTCACGCTCCGCGTCGGAAATTGTGTAGCCGTCGGCGCCCTCGCTCTCCCATTTTGACGCGGTGTCCGCACCGTAGGCTTTTGAAATCACGGTCACCTTGTCCGCGGCCATAAACGCAGAGTAAAAGCCCACGCCGAACTGTCCGATTATGTCTATATCCGCCTTCTCGGCATCCTCTCCAAGCTCGTTTTTGAACTTGAATGAGCCGCTTCTGGCTATCACTCCGAGGTTTGATTCCATATCCTCACGGCTCATTCCAATACCATTGTCGGACACTGTCAGCGTTCCCGACTGCTTGTCCGCCGTTATGCGTATTCTGAAATCGCCTCTCTCAAGTCCCACGCCGTTGTCTGTGAGCGACTGATAGCACAGCTTGTCTATCGCATCGGAGGCGTTTGAGATTATCTCGCGCAGAAAAATCTCCTTGTGCGTGTAGATGGAGTTAATCATCAAATCCAGAAGACGCTTCGATTCCGCCTTAAACTGTTTCTTTGCCATTTTTGCAAATAACCTCCTTGGTAGATTGTTTTAACCTTGTTATTATATCACCTGCTCCGTTTTTTTCAAGCTCTTTAGACCGCTTGCTTTTCATATTTCTGTAAGAGAAAATATAAAAAAGAAAAAAATATATTGACAAATAGGATTAATCTGCTATAATAACATTCGCATCTGGCACAAATATATGCGAGAGTGCTGGAACCGGTAGACAGGCACGTTTGAGGGGCGTGTGTCAACTGACGTGGGAGTTCAAGTCTCCTCTCTCGCACCATGGCTCCCCCTGAAGTCAACGGATTTCAGGGGGAGCTTTTGCATGTTGTCTACATGTTTGTTGCGGTACTTCTCCGGTAACACCTACACCGTGAACATCACGATAAAATATTATGAAATGCTTATAAAGAATAAAACATCGCCGGAGAGCAGAGTTGCTCCCCGGCATTTTGCTTTTCACACCACCTGCTCCACAAATCCTCAAATCTTCTCGGCCATTTATTTTTACATGTCCTTCGTCACGTTCGTTCAAACGTTCAGAGTAAAATCCTCAGAGTCGTGCTACGGCATCCGTTACACTGTTTTTAGGTCTACTCCATTTTACAGCGCCATCGTTGCGAATGTCCTCCGCAAGTCATAGCATCGGATATGTTCCTCAATGCCTACTTTCTTAAGAAACTACTTATGTATTCTTGCGAAACGATCTGGGCCGTACGTGCTTCCTGTCACCAGCGCGGGAAGCATACGGTAACTATCCATTATGTGATGCTATAACTGACTATAGGCGCCGATAACGTGTAAAAACCGTATTTCCTGGAAAGAATACGTACTCAAAGGCCGAAAGTCAGCGTCATAGGAATGGGCTGCAATCAGCGTATTCTCCAGCGTGGCTGGCGAACCAATCTCTACAATAATGGGCATGTGTCCAAAAATCTCACGGTTAAAGCGAAGCTGGACAAAATCCCCCGGCTCCATTTTACTCAGGTCAGTCTCCACGGCAAATGGTCCCTGACTGACCTGGTCTCTAAGCATAAAGTTTCTGAAATACTCCACTCCCGTCCAAGCCGGCGCTTTGTTACTGGGAGCAATATAGTACCACCCGAAGGTTGGCATAAAATTCATGATTCTCGTTCCGGCGTAAAGACATTGGGAAGCAAAATTGGTGCAATCCCCTCCAATCTCCTCATAATCATAATACTTTGGATTACGCCCATAGGCCCACTGGTGAGCATAGTCCACCGCTGCACGGCGGTCATATGGTGATATAATAAACGGCACAGTGCCCCTCCCCTTTCTGTATCACCATCCTATGCACAAGAGCCGTGGAACGCCATTGCGTGTGAATAAGGAATTAAACTCCCTGAGCACTCTTGTATCACTCCGTCAAAGATAGCAGCCAGGTTCGGGTCTGCGTGGTGTCAGGACCACCCGTAAAACGGGAGGCCTGCACAGGCCCTATAAGGGCATAATAATGGCAGCCCCTCAAGGCGCGGTGAAACGGTCTACCGACCACATAGGTTTAAGAGCGGTCCCACGAAGTGGGGCCGCTCTTACTTGCTCTTATTAGCCGGCTCACACATAAACGGGTCATAATATTCATTTATGGTCAGCTGCTCAGATATCTTGTCC
>CATJWG010000068.1 GCA_949744165.1 uncultured Eubacteriales bacterium
ACCCTCTCTGCTGCCTGTCTGTCCGTCTCCTCCAAGTGCCCGTTCAGCGTCCCCGAGAGCATCATGCCCGTGTATATCGCCTCTCGGTGTCTGAGAAGGTAATCCCTCCGCAGCAGGCCGTACTTCCCGAGTACCGGCGTCTCCGGCGCGCTCAGGTCCGGAAACAGGTATTCTCCCTCCTGATGGTATGTCAGCTCCATGACTGTCGCTCCTTTCGTTTTCTTTGGCAGTATTATCCCGCGCCTGCTCAGAATTTGCAAATGTGCGAATTTGTTTTCGTTCTTCCTTTTCCAGAAAACGCACAGTCAGCTCAATCTGCCGCAGTATAGTCTCGGAGATATCGCTTACGGCAGTGCCGAGGACGGCTATTGTCTCAGGAGTGTTGAAGTCGTAGACATGTACAAAGTCCTCGTCAATGATATAATCTCCTAGCTCATACCCGCAGCGCTGCAGGAGCATGAAGGATACGCTGCCTGTGACCGTGCCTTTGAGCCAGACCTCAAGGTTGAGCTCGTCCAGCTCCTCAAGCAGACTGCCGTGTTTGACCGAGCGGAGCATGTCAAGGTAGTCGGGGAGGTTATCCTCTGCAACGGCGGCGGCAATAGCCATAAGGTCAACGGGAAAGTCCCCGTACCCTCCGAGGGCGCCGAAGCTGTTTTCAAGGGCCTCAGTTACCCTGTCCTCATACTGCTCTTTCATATGCCAGCGGCTTATTTCGTGTCCCGCTCTGCTGTTGGTGTCGGACAGGTCGAACACATGGCGGAGCTTTCCCGTATCCGTAAGCAGGGCAATTCCCGCAGTGCCTTTGTTCACCCAGCGTCCGAGCCTGTTCCATGTTTTAAGCTCGGCGCAGGCTGTGGCGCTGGGCTTCTGTGCGTGAATAAGCAGCTGGTCGCGAAAGCTGTACTTGTGGTTGTTGGCGGCGGTCGTGAGGAAGGACATGTAGCGGCCGGCGCTTGAGGTAACGGACCTTGCCGTGCTTGAGGCAAGGTCTGAGATTGCACGGTATTTGTCTGACATAGGCTCTGCCTCCCTTACTCAAAATTGATGCTTATATCCACTGTCAGCCCTCCGTCTATAACCGAGGCATAGAGCATACCCGTCCTCGCGTTGGAGATTTTGGTCACGAGCATGTTGAGCCTGCATACGGTGGCGTTTATCTCGTTCTGGTTCTCAGCATAGTAGTAGCCGTTTTCGTCGCTGCAAACGGGATAACCGTCCTGACGCAGACGGCTTATCCTCCGGCGCAGGGTGCGTCCGGTCAAAGAAAAAAGCCGTTCCAGCTCGCTGCTGTGTACGGCCCTGGCTTTGCCCGTATGGTGCTTTCTGAGATACGCGCACAGCGCGCTTTGCCTGTCCATGTGCTTACCTCTCGTAGTCCCTGTCCCTGTGACGCGCCTTGACCATCACGCCCATATCGTCGTAATTTTTCGGGTCAGCCGCCGGCGTGTCCCAGCCGAACATGGAGCCGGCAAGCATGGCTGTGGCCTGCGCCTTTGTCACTCCCTCGCACTCATTGTATCCGTCCACGATCTCCTGCGCGGCGGCTCTGTCGTGCCCGTATTTGTCAGTATGGCTGTAACCTTTCTCTCCCCTGGTGACAACAACTATCTCCTCTCCGCCAGGGATAACGGCATAGCATTTCTCCGGCAGCGATGAGCGCAGGGGGATAATTGTGCTGCCTGCGCGCTCAAGCCTCTCGGCCAGCTCGCAGATATGGTACAGGTTAGTATAATCCCCGCTCAGCTCAAGATGGTACTCGTCAATATAGCGGGCAATGCGGTCGTTACTTGTGCCGTCGCTCCACGTTATGCGCACCGTCCCGCCGTCAGGGATACGAAACTTTTCCCCATAGTCCGGAGTGATAAAGCGTATGCCTTTCTCAGCCTGTTTTATGTGGCAGTCAAGCCACTGGCGGTTGTAGGGGTAGATAAAGACGTGGTTGTCCTCTCCTGCGGGGGTGCAGCGGATAAGATATGAATAATCCTGTGTATCTGCTCTGAACACATACTCACGGCCATTGTTAATCTGCGCCTGCGGATTGGCGAGGCAGAAGGCAATCATGCTGCTGCGGTTTTTCAGGGCGTTGCCGTACCTCTCGTCAAAGCGGAGCATGTCCAGTACGCTGTTAAACTCCGCCTTGAACTCGGGAGTGTTCCGCGAGGGCACGTCGCGCTTCCAGCTGCTGACAAACACCGTGCCGGAGTTGTCGAGACTGCCGTGCAGATACCCGGGGCTTCCGCACTGACCGGAGATCTGGCTGCTCTGCTCGTGAGCATAAAGCCGCTCGGCGTTGGCTGCTTCTCTGAATGTCATGTACATGCTATCTTTCCTCCTTCGTGGCGGGCTTTTTCTCCTGCCGTTTTATCTGCCTTTCCAGCGCATTGCCGGCGCGCTCGAGCAGGTCCTTCTTAGCGGCCAAAAGGTCTGAGGTGTAGTGTCCCCAGAAGTAATAGCTTCCGTTCGAGCACTGCCAGGTCACATACGGGTCAGGGGCTTCTTTGTCTACGCCGAGTACAAACTCCGTGTCCCCGACGGTGATTGAGTCGGTGATGATATAGCCCGCGTTGATTCGCTTCTCCATTTACCTGTCCTCTCTGTCTGTGGCTTTCTTCTCTCTTTCAGCCAGTCGTATTTTGAGGTAATGCTTTGCCCATTCGGGGAGCTTTTCCGGTTCTACCGTACCGAGGATGTCCATGCGCTCATAGCGGGAGTGCCTGCCGGAATACAACTCGGTGCAGTAACAGGCGGAGCCGCGGCTGTTAGGAGATGCGCCGAAGCCTCCGGTGCAGAGCTGAAGCTGACAGGTGGCGCGGCGGTATTCACGCCGGAGCATCTCCGGCTTTATGACTACAACCTTTCCTTTGAGGCTGTCCTCATATTTTAAGGGCTCGCAGCTCTCAGCGGTCATTGGTGCGTTTGGGATACCCTGAAACTTGGGGCCGTTCAGCTCAATACGGGCTTTCTCGGCCTGCTGGGAGATGCGCTCTCCGAAAAGCCGCACAAGCTCGGCGTAATCGCCGCTGACCATAAGCCCTGTATAGCTGGCCATAATTCCGTTTGACTGACAGAAGGCGCACATGTAGCGTTCATCATCTATGGCGTCGTGGTTCTCACCGAGTACGATTTCTCTGTCGCCTATGTGCAGGGACCGGATAATCTCGTATGGACCCGCCATGCGCTTATCTTCGTTTTCTGACATGCAGTTTGTCCTTTCATCGTAATTTGCACATTTGCCGTTTCCTCCAATATGCGGTATGCTGAACGTGTCAAATAAAGCAGTGCAGTTATAACAGAAAAGTTTAGGGCCGCCCTTTTCAAAGGGCGGTGGGTTCAGGGCAAAGCCCTGACAGGTTTGGGCGGAGCCCAACTAACATTACTTAAACCTGTACCTGCACAAATCTAAATTACAACATGGAGGAAAAGGCAATGAAAAACAGGCTCATAACATTCGCGGCAGGTATGCTCACCGCTCTGGCGCTCACAACCGCCACACTCCCCACGCTGGCCTCTGACGGGGCACTTGCTCTCACGGCTTATCCCGTAAGCATCGAGGTAAACGGACAGGCGTTTGTGCCGAAGGATGCCAACGGCAAAGC
>CATJWG010000069.1 GCA_949744165.1 uncultured Eubacteriales bacterium
GTATTGATATTCCTATAAACTCGGCTTCGATTCAGGGATGTATGTCCTCCGGCGATGTTACAGTAACTGCGTCCGAAGATATTAATATGGTACTGGTCGGAGGATTCATAGGCAATGGCGCACAGTCTGCTATTCTGACAGTTGCCAATTCCTATTCCACAGGAGATGTTACAGCGGCAAACGGGACTAATGTGCTGTGCGGCGGGTTTGTCGGATATGGCGCCTCGACTGTGAAATGCTGTTATTCCTTGGGCAATGTAACCTCCCAAAACGGCAAAGCTAATGCATGGGCCTTTGGATTTAGTGGATATACAGTGTCTGGCGCAAGCTTTACAAACTGCTATGCCTTGGGTGCGAGCATGGACGGCGGTACTCATACTGCCAACTTCTTAAACGGCAATCACAGCTTGAATAACTGCTTCTATTATGAAGGTATGGAACTCAGGGAGACGGATGTGTCCAATCAAACCGTCACAGGCATGTCCGTGGATGCAATCATGGGCGGAACTGCCTTTTCTGATTTTGACGGCAACATCTGGCAGTTATCTACAGGTAACATACCTATCCTGACAGATATCCCTGACGAGGTCGAAAAAACAGATAAGCCTGTTTATTGGCTCAAAACAATCAACTTTAACACCCAAGGCGGCACGCCTGTTGACAGCCAGTCGGTCGCCAAAAATGGAAAGGTCACCAAACCTGCTGACCCCACCTTGGAAGGCTACACCTTTGGCGGTTGGTACAGGGAAGCTGCCTGCGCAACGTCGTGGAACTTTGAAAGTGATACAGTCTCCGAGGACATGACCCTGTATGCTAAATGGGAGATTATTACACACACGGTAACCTTTAATGCGCAGAACGGCACTGACGTGACTGGAATACAGGTAAACCACGGTTCCCAGGTGCCTGAACCCGCCATACCCACAAAAGACGGGTGCCTTTTTGATGGCTGGTACACCGATGCGCAGGGAACGGACGCTTACGACTTTACTACCGCCGTCACTGCCCCCATCACCCTCTACGCCAGGTGGACGCTGAACAAATACACCGTTACCTTCAATGCGCAGGGCGGCACTAATATATCTGCCGTGCAGATAAAACACGGCGACTCTGTGCCCGAACCTGCCGTGCCCACAAAGGGCGGCTGCCTCTTTGGAGGCTGGTATACCGACGCGGAATGTAATATTGCGTATGATTTTGACAACGCCGTCACAGGTCCGCTCACCCTTTACGCCAGATGGCTGATGCTTCTCCCTGATCCGCCTGCCGGGGAGGGGAATACGCAGTATCAGCTTGTCATGGCCGAGGGCGTCAATGAGCTGCCTACGGGACTGGGCGATAAATATGAATCGACCGACGAGCTGGAAGAAGCTATGAAGCTCGAAATTACCAAGGTAGCCGCGGGTGTCTCTAAGGAAAACACAGCCGTCTACGATGTGACTCTTCTGGTCAGCAATAATGGCGGAGCAACATGGAGCGCCGCCACAAAAGAAAACTTCCCAGAGGGCGGGCTAACCGTCACCCTGCCCTATCCGAATGGGACAAACAGCAGTTATGTTTTTACGGTAGTGCATATGTTCACCACCAGTGACTTCAATAAAATTCCTGGAAATACCGAGAACCCACCGGTGACCAACACACCATCCGGTATCCAGTTCACTGTCAGCGGTCTGTCGCCCGTTTCCGTGGGATGGGAGAAGCCAACCCATAGCGGCGGATCTGGAGGAAGCTCGGGCGCCAGCACATATGCGGTTGCCATAGAAAAATCGGAGTATGGCAAAGTGACCCCTGACTGTACCAATGCCGCCAGCGGCAGCACTGTTACTCTAACCGCCACCCCGGACAGCGGCTGTGTGCTGGATACCCTGACCGTAAAAGATAGTAAGGGGAATGAAATCAAGCTCACCTACAAGGGCAGCGGCAAGTATACTTTCATAATGCCAAGCAGGTCCGTAACGGTGAAAGCCACATTTGCAGAGGATACGCAAAAGCCTTGTGACGGCGGCATGGACTGTCCTTCCCTCGGCTTTACTGACTTGGGAGGCGTGGAGACATGGTATCATGAGGCTGTGGACAATGCTCTGCGAAATAACCTGATGAGCGGCTACAGCAACGGCCTGTTTGGGCCGAATGACGACATCTCCCGAGCCCAGCTTGCTCAAATCCTCTTTAATAAAGAGGGCGGGCCGGTTGTGAATTATCTGCTGCAATACGGCGATGTAGCGACCGGAACATGGTACACCGAGGCTGTCCGCTGGGCAACCAGCCAGGGCATTGTAAGCGGCTATGGCAACGGGATGTTTGGACCCAATGACAATATCACCCGTGAGCAGCTTGCCGTCATGCTCTGGCGATATGCCGGCCAGCCGGTAGCAACGAACGAAGAACTGAAGTTTGCGGATGCAGGAAGAATCAGTGATTACGCCATAGGAGCCTTGAAGTGGGCTGTGGAGCAGGGCATCGTAAACGGCAAAGGGGATGGCATCCTCGACCCGAAAGGTAATGCCACTCGAGCCGAGGTCGCGGCCATGCTTATGCGTCTGCTGAACAAATGAAAAGCAGAATACTGATAATATTTCAATATCTATTGTAACATACCGGCAAAGTGCATACCGCCGCTTCGACACTGCGGAGGTCAAGCTGCTGATTAACGCCGTTCAATCCTCCAGATTCATCACGTCTCAAAAGATTAAAGCGCTGAGCCGCAAGCTGGGCCGCCACCTATCGGGTGGACAGAATCAGCAATTTACAAAAATATATTCACAGCCCCGATTATTGCACCTACAAAGGCTCCGAACAGCACCACCAGCCGCAGCTCGCGGCGCACCACGGTCAGGACAAGGTCCTCTACCTCCTCACTGCTCATGAGCACTATTTTTTCCGTAATCATCCCGCCTACGTCGATACTCTCGACTATCGGGCGCACGTGGTGAGACATGAAGCGAAGGTAAAGGCGCGTTAATGCGTCATGAAGGGCATCATCGTCATCTCCGGTGAGCTGAGCGGTAAGCTCGGACATGGGGGTTCCACCTAAACGCCGGGTCTCGGCGCGTATGAGCGGCAGAATGTACTCGTGCCCGTGCTCTATGACAAATTCCTCAATCTCGTGCGCGAGTGCAGGGGCTATGTTTGTACCGAGTCCAGAGATAAGAGCCTGGGATGCGGCTCCGTCGCCGAGCAGATGCGCAGCCAAACTTAAACCCTCGTGCGCTATCGTTTTCGGCAGTCCGCTTAGGCAAACGGCGGCCTGTATGCGCACGCACAGCTCCTCCTCCAGCTTTTCAACTGGTTCCCAGGCCACATTGTTGTTATCCTCAATAATTTGCTTGGGAGTGGCATCGCTGCGAAGCAGCTTTACAAGCGCGTCAGCAACGGGATCGGCAATTCCGGAGGTGAAGATTATCTCAAGGTCATCGGCATTGAAAAATTTTTCCACAATAGCGTTGCCCAAAATTTTCGCTAATTGGTCCTTGCGCCGTGGCACAATGCCGGGCGTAAATGGCAGGCGGTGTCCGAAAACATAAACCGCACGGTGAGGACGAAAAAGCATCCTTATGGCGATGTCGTTTGTGATGTACCCGATAACCGCGCCGACCACAGGTCCCGAGAGAATGCGAAAAAGCTCCATAATACTGACTCCGAAAAATACAGCCGGCAAACCGGCTTTGATTGAAAATGTAAGCATCGGTAGTTTATCACAAAACCATGCCAAAAACAAGCGCAGGGCAGGCCACTTGCCTCAAAGCAGGACGGATATTTTTGGAAAAGTACACTCTATACTTTTCAGAAGAAAAATGTTAGAATAAAGCTGATATTAGGTTTCAGGGGGTGTGTTCTGTGCGTACTGCAAAAAGGACCTGGCAAAATGTGCTGTACATACTTATTTTGATAGCGGCAATTTGTCTGTTGTTTAGTTGGTATTCGGACACAAACAGCCGGAGTATTGAAAATCGAAGTCTGAACTATGCCATGGATTCAGCCAGGCAGACTGCCCTTAGGATTGACAGTGAGCTGACGAACGGCCTGCGCAGGGTCCGCAATTATGCCTATCTTATGGGCACGACACTCAATGAGTCGGATGTAAGCGCGGAAATGCTCAGGGGTATGGAGGAAAATTCGGATTTTGATGCTCTGAGCTTCACAAATACACAGGGGATTAATCTTGGCTCCAACGGAAAGACCAACGACAGCAGAGACGAGGACTACTTTGCCAAGGGTATGATGGGGAAGAGCGGCGGCACGGTGGTGTTTGACTCAAGTACCACAAATCAGGTAATGATGGTTTTTTATGCGCCTCTGGAACGAGACGGTGAAATATTTGGAACTTTGCTGGGACTGTATTTCGCGGAGGACTATCTCAGACAGATGCTGGAAACCAGTTATTTCGGAGAGACGGCCACAGTTTTTCTGTGTACCTCGGAGGGAAGGGTCATAGCCTCCTCCGGTTCCGAGAGCTACGATGGGCGCCCTTTGCCTGATATGCTTCTGGAGGAGGGCGTAATTGACGAGCAGACTGCTGCGGGCGCATGGGAGGTTCTGCGCCGTGGAACCGGTGAGGAAGGGTTCATCTGTGCGCCCGGCAGCCTGACAGATAATCTTTGCGTGCTGCACGTACCAAACAGCGAGTACGTGCTCATTCAAACATTCCCCAAGAGCGTGACGCAGGCGATGATAAGAGACGCAAATCACACCGGCATGATGCTTCAAACATTTTTAGTCTGTCTGTTTGCCATCTATATTCTGGTCCTGCTGATCAGGAGCGGGAGTGAACGCCGTCGTCTGAGGCAGGAAAATATGGAGATGGGATATGTTATCAGCGGCGTTAGCACGCTGTTTGCACGATTTATTCTGGCGGATCTTGAGAAGGGGACCTACAGCTACCTGTCCGGAACAGCCCCGGAGCGAAGCGATATGGCTGCCAGCGGACGATATGAGGATTTTACAGAATATTTGTGTTCCTTCTTAGCGGAGGAGTCAGAGCGTCCCAAGTTTGCAAAACGGTTGGAGAGGGACGCGCTTGCCGTTAAGCTTGACGGTGGCAGCACAGATGTGCAGTACGAGTATAAGATAAAAAAAGATGGAGAAACGGCGTGGGAGCATATCAATATCATCTGCCTGACAAGGCATGAGGGAAGAGCGGTAAAGATTCTGTTCCTGCGGCAAAATATAACAGGGCTGAAGGAGAGGGAGATAAGAGCACAGGCGAGAATTGCCCAGGCCAACCGCAAGGAGCGGCAGTACAGAATTGCCATTACCTCCAGCGCCTTTTGCACTTTCGAGTTTAACCTCACTCAGGATTTGATAGAGCAGGACGTCGTGCGCACTGCGGGGGACGGGCAGATTTCTCTGCTGGAGAAGGTCGGGCTGAGCGCACCCTGCCCCGCCTCTCTCTGCTTTGAGAGATGGAGGGCGTTCCTGCGCGAGGAATCTCTGGAGGAATATGACGCAGTGGTTAATCTCAAGCGGCTCAGGCAGCGTTTTGAGCAAGGTGAAGCTGATGTAACGGTGGACTACTGGAGCACAGGCTCGGCTGAGCAGCAGATATGTGTTCGCCAGTCCTTTATTATGACAAAGGACGACAGCAGTGGTGATATCATGGTGATGGTGGTGTCAAAGGACATTACCGCCCAGGTAAAGAAGCAGTGGGAGCAGACACAGGCGCTACAGGAGGCGCTGATGCAGGCTCAGCACGCCAACAGCGCCAAGACGACTTTCCTGTCCAACATGTCGCACGATATCCGAACACCAATGAACGCCATCATTGGCTTTACAACTATCGCAGTCAGCCATATCGACAACAGGGAACAGGTGAAGGATTGTCTGCAAAAGGTGCTTTCCTCCAGCAATCATCTTCTGAGCCTTATCAACGACATACTGGACATGAGTCGAATAGAAAGCGGCAAGGTTCAGATTAAGGAGCAGGAGTGTAATATTTCCGAATTGACCCATAATCTGGTAAATATAATTCAGCCCCAGGTTAAGGCCAAACAGCTTGAGCTGTTCATTGACACCTTTGATGTGAACAACGAGGATGTGATTGCCGACGCGCTGAAGCTGAGCCAGGTGTTTGTAAACCTGCTGAGCAACGCCGTGAAATACACTCCCGCCGGCGGAACGGTGAGCTTTCGTATCCAGCAACAGACTACATTCCACAGGGGCTACGGGGATTATGTGTTTATCGTCAAGGACAACGGCATAGGCATGACGCCGGAGTTCGTGGAGCACATCTTCGAGCCCTTCGAGAGGGAGGCAAGCACCACCAAGACAGGCATACAGGGCACGGGACTGGGCATGACAATCACAAAAAACATAGTGGATATGATGGGCGGTACCATTACGGTACAGAGTGAGAAGGGCAAGGGCAGTGAATTCAGAGTAGAGCTGAGCCTGAAGCTCCAGGATGTAGAAAAGAACGCGGCCCAGATAAAAGAGCTTGAAGGACTGCGTGCCATAGTGGTGGATGACGACTGTGACAGCTGCGAGAGTGTTACAAGGATGCTGAGGCAAATAGGCCTGCGTGCTGAGTGGACCACATCCGGACGAGAGGCTGTTTACCGTGCCAGAAGCGCATATAACGATGGCGACCCATACCACACCTACATTATCGACTGGCAGATGCCGGAGCTCAGTGGTGTTGAGACCTGCCGCCGCATACGTGATGTAACTGGACATGAAGCGCCAATTATCATTCTCACCGCTTATGATTGGACGGATATAGAGGAAGATGCCAGACAGGCGGGAGTTACGGCTTTCTGCGCAAAGCCACTGTTTATGTCAGATCTCAAGTCTGCTCTTCTGGCAGCCAATAACCTGATTGAGAAGGAAACACGTGCCCTATGGACACAGGCGGATTTCAGCGGCAAGCGTATTTTGCTTGTGGAGGACAACGAGCTTAACCGTGAGATTGCCGAGTCGATTCTGGAGGAAAGCGGATTTGAGGTAGAGACCGCTCCGGATGGCAGCGATGCGGTGGAGATGGTCAAACGCGCGCGTGAGTACTATTACGACGCTGTACTGATGGACGTACAAATGCCGGTAATGGACGGTTATGAGGCCACGCGGACCATACGTGCTCTGCCACGTGAGGACGTTAAGGATTTGCCCATAATTGCAATGACTGCCAATGCGATGGAAGAGGATAAGGAGGCAGCTCTGAAAAACGGCATGAATGCACATATAGCCAAACCTCTTGATATCGAACTGTTTATGGAAATGTTATGCAAATATCTTGGTTAAGGAAGTGCTCATTGTCAAGGCTCTGCAATGACAGACAGATTCCGCGGATACAAAAACTGATGACCCCCGCCCTGTCAAAGCAGGGCGGGGGTTGTTTAATCTGTGGCGGCTGTATCTCCGTCAGAGGATGGGGCTTCCGGAGCGGAGACTTCGAGAGATTCCTCAGCGCCGGCGTCAGAGGCAGAAGCTCTTTTGTCCTCGTCGTCAAGAACGCTTTTGCACTTTTCCGGATCCTCCTTGTGGCGGCGCATGGCCATGGCCAGCTTGTAGCCTTCGGGGTCGTTGGTCATCAGATATTCTAAATCCTCAGGCGGTACATGATCACCCTTCATAATGGAAGCGGCAATTTTTTGGCATTTGTTGAGCACCTTCAACTTTTTATCCAGAGCATCCAGCTCGTTTTTCTGAGATTCCAACGAGCTGAGACTTGCCGACATGCGGTCCTGCCGGCGCTGTTCGCGTTCCTGGTCCGCAGCCCACATTTTTCGATTTTGCTCCTCCAGAAAGGACAGAGCCTGCCGGGATAAGGTGAGCTTGTCAGCGTGAGTTTGCTTTGGGGCGGACTGAGCCGGAGTGCCGGCGGGAATGTTTTCCTTTTTGGCAGCGGCTTTGGAGAGCTGCTCATTGCGGCGCATACTGCGGGTGGTGTGCAGTTCCATTTTTAATCACTCATCTCCTTCCTGATTCATTGTTCTATGGATTATATCGGAATGATTCACAGGTTTGTTAAGGAGTAGCTGATTAAATTCTATCGCAGCACAGAGTTGAAGCGGCCTGCTCAGGCTTCATTTTGTCTATGATATATGGAAGCGGCTGATAAGGCTGTTGAGGGTTCGCGCCTGGTTAGACAGCTCTGCGGAGACCGACGCGCTCTTCTCAGCGGCGGCGGAGTTGGTCTGCACAACTGCTGAAATCTCTTTGATTCCGTTTTCTACAAGGACTATCATGTCTGATTGCTGGACGCTGGCGGCGGCAATCTCGTCCATTAATGACTTGATGGACTGAATGCATTCGGTGATAACCTGCCTGGCGGAACCTGCAATGTCGCTGGACCCAGCTACTGTTTTAA
>CATJWG010000070.1 GCA_949744165.1 uncultured Eubacteriales bacterium
CGGCCTTCACGCCGTAAATCTGGTCGGAGAGCACACAGGCCGTACCGGCGCAGCCGCCAATGTAGGCCGCTCTGGCTCCCGTCACCGCCGCGTCAATTCCCTGAGCCCGGCGTGAGCCGAATTCGAGCACTGCCCTGCCCTTCGCCGCGCGGCATATCCGATTTGCTTTTGTTGCTATCAGGCTCTGGTGGTTGAGCTGCATTAGAATATAGGTCTCCACCATCTGCGCCTCAATCGCCGGAGCACGTACGGTCATGACAGGCTCATAGGGAAAGATAGGCGTACCCTCCGGCACGCTCCATATGTCGCCGCTGAAGCGGAACGAGCGCAGATACTCAAGAAATTCCTCGCAGAACATGCCGCGCGAGCGAAGGTACTCTATATCTTCATCGCTGTAGTGCAGGTCCTGAATGTAGCTTATAATCTGCTCGAGCCCTGCGGCGATGGCGTATCCGCCATTATCGGGCACGCGGCGGAAGAATACGTCGAAGTAGGTTATCTGCCCTGCCATACCGCACTTAAAATAGCCATTGCCCATGGTCAGCTCATAGAAATCGCAGAGCATAGTCAGGTTTATTTTTTCGTTTTCTCTCATGGGGAAAGCCTCCGTGATTGTTAAGTTGTCTTGACACATGTGAAGGTATTATAGTCCATTCGAGCGCATAGTGCAACATAAATCTTTTATTTTTAGCAATATATATTGCTCATCCTTCCCCAAGCAACCTGGCGATTACGCCGCCTATGTCTGCGTTGACGCAAATCGAGCGCTCGGCAATTTCCCTGCACGCAGCAGCTTTCTCCAGATTTATGCAGGCATAAACGGAGTCCGGATTTTCATGAGTATATTTCCAGAATGGGTATTTGATTATTGACGGCGTATTTCCACCAACGCCAAGCTCCAGATACAACACATTGCCGCGCGCGTACCGCCACAGGAACTCCTTATATCGCTCCGCAGCCTCATACCATCCCTTATCCTGTACAAATGTGTCGTCTGACCGCAGGTTCATGATCATCGGCCTTCCACATTTCGGACAGCGGGGAATCAGCTCCGTCGAGACCCTCATGTTCCTTTGCTCCTCGGCCATGCGGCGGACAGTCCCCTCATTGTCATAGGTATCAAAATGACATGGCTCACCGCACTGCCAAAGGCCGTAGTCTCCCTGCGTATAGAACAGGCGCTTTTTGTCAAAGCCCGCAAGCTGGAATTGATGGTCCACATTGGTGGTAATCACAAAATATTCCCTGCCGTTTATCAGCTTCAGCAGTTTGTCATAGACTGGCCTCGGAGCACGTTCATAGCGGTTTAGCATAATGTGTCGGCTCCACCAGGCCCAGTGCTCCTCCGGCGTTTGGAATGGATAGAAGCCGCCGGAATACATGTCCTGAATACCATATTTATCGATGAAGTCTCCAAAATTACTCTGAAATCGCTCCCCTGAATATGTCAGCCCAGCGGAGGCTGACAGTCCCGCCCTCGCTCCGATTACCACGGCGTCGACATCCGCGAGTGCCATTCTCAGCCGCTCAATTTTCTCCGAGCAGCTCTCGGTAGATTTGTGCGTCGATATCCTTGAAAACATTAAAAACCACCCTCCCAACGGACGTATCGTGACAGAGAAAATCCGTGACTGTTTCCACGGCAATCTCAGCTGCATCCCTGTTGGGGAAATGAAACTCACCTGTAGATATGCAGCAAAACACCACGCTCCGCAAATCCTTCTCTGCCGCCAGCGTCAGGCAAGAGCGGTAGCAGGAGGACAGCTCCCCTATGTCATTTTGGGTCACGCGACCCTGAACAACAGGCCCCACAGTGTGCAGAACATATTTTGCTGGCAGATTGTAGCCCCGCGTCAGCTTGGCCTTTCCGTTTGGCTCCGGATGGCCCTGTTCGCTCATTATTCGGTTGCACTCGTCACGGAGCTGAAGCCCCGCTGCCGAGTGAATGGCGTTGTCGATACAGCCGTGGCAAGGGCAGAAGCAGCCCAGCAGGGATGAGTTATCTGCGTCCACGATTGCATCCGCGGCCAGCCGCGTAATGTCTCCCTGCCAGACCGCAAGGCGGGAATTCGCGGGAGCTGACGGCAGGCTGTAAACGTCCACCACGCCCCGGGCCTTCCGCTCGGCGGACAGCAACTCGTCCTGCATCGCGAGGAACTCCCGCTTAAGCGGCATTGGAGGCCGGACGTTCATCAAGCTGCGCAGCAGGCGCCGCTGGTTGGCCGTATCCTGGGAAAAGCTCTCTGCCTGGGCACGGTATTCCGGCATTTCCTCCAGCAGGATTCGGTTCAATTCACAAAGCTGCTTTTTCATGAAACCATTCCTTTCTCATTTTCCCGCGGAGTTCCTTTCCGTCAGGGGAAGAAGAAGCCAGCGGTCATGTCCAGATAGTTTTCACAGCTGTACGCCGGATAACGTTTTTTTATAGCCGCCTTGAAGTCCTCGCCGCCAGCGCAGGAGGCCGCGACGTTCTTCAGCTCCTCCAAATAGTCTATCTTAGTTTGGGCATCTTTCAGGTCCTCTGGCGTGTAATGGGACGTGAGAATAAGACTGCGGCCCTTACGGATATAGTCCTTCAGTTGAGCAATAACGCTGTCCGCGTGGTCCGCCCCCGCCACAATGGAGTGGCAGTCGTGACCCAACATATGGGTATACACCGCGTTGATATCCGGAATCTCCACGTCGAATGCCGCGGGGGTGGGGTGGATTATAAAGTCAATCCCGCCGATGTTGACCTCGCCCTCGCCGATTACATTGCCGACAGAGTGTATTCCGCTGTCAAACGCAGCGCCGAAGGTCACGGCAAACTGGTCGATAAGGGCTTTACCGCCACCTTTTTCCGCATACTCCACGGCGTTTGCTGTAGCGTATTTGGGAACCTGGGGCATAAAGGAGGCTCCGGCTCCGTGGTAAGCCACCAGCATCCCGGCTACCGCCTTATCCTCCAGATACCCGCTCAGCGCGGCGATGCTGTCCACAAAGCAGGGGGACTCCAAAACCACAAACCGTCCTTCCTTTTCCAGCAGGAACACCTCATCGGCCAGAGGGTCACCGGTCTGATAGGCGTGGAGCCTCACACCGCCGAAGTCGTAGATGTGTACTTCGCCCTGGCTCAGCCTGACAGTTGTAAAATTACCTTTGTTCATTGAAAATACCTCCAAAATGACGTTCTTTTTGGGATGTTATCCCTTCGGCGCCTATATCATATCAGAGCGCTTGTAGTCTGTGAAGTACGCACAATATTGTGGTATAGTAACCCGCCGGTAACTATTGGGCAGTTACCGGCGGTTACTATTGCACGTTTTCAGGGCTTTGCGCGCCTTTCGCTCCAGAAAAATTTTTCAGCTCACGTCTCTTCTTTGCAGAATTGGCAACGTATTTCAATACAAGCTCATTCCACTAGACCGTATTTGACCTTGATGCGGTCGAGCTTTTCCAGCATGGGCTCGGCGGCAATCCAGAGGAACACAGCTGTGCCTGCGGCGTGAACACAGTCCATGGGAAATCCCGCAATGTAGTAAACAATAAGGGTTTTCCAGCCCAACTGCTGAGCCCACATGAGAGCGGAGGCGGGGTTCATAACACCGCCGTATATCACAATAGCGGCAATCGCGCCGAACACACACAGGCTACCGCGCGTGCGTCTGAGCCAGCCCTTGCGGAACAGCAGTCCCGCCAAAAAGCCGATGATTCCCATAGCAAACATCTGCCACGGAGTCCACGGTCCCTGGGACAGCATCATATTGGAGACCAGCATTGTCATTGCTCCCACCAAAAAGCCCGTCTCCCCGCCGAAGGCCACACCCGCTATTATCGTCATTGCCAGCACCGGCTTAAACTGCGGCAGCATGAAAAACGCCGCGCGTCCCGCCACGGAAATGGCGCAGAGTACCGAAATGATTACCAGTTCCCTGGCTTGCGGCTTTCTGCCCTCGAACACCATGAAGAACGGAAACATCGTTTCAAAAAGAATCACAAGCGAGATGAAATAATATTTCCTTCCCGCCAGATAGTACACGCCTATGAAAAGCGTAAGCGGAATCAGCAGCAGAATCAGCACCGTCGCCGCAACGGTGCGCTTGGTCAGCTTCCTCTTTTCTGTCGGCGTCTGCCGTAGGAAATCCGGACAGCGGCCACGCCGCGAAACGCAGCAGGCAAATATAAACACCGCCGCGAAAAACACAAGGTACTGCGCCGCCTGCCTCCACGCCACTGGCGTCGCGCCGCCTGCATTTATCACCTGCGTCAGGTCCACCAGCTTCATGAAATGAAGAAAAATCGCCGCAGCCACCGCTCCAGACACGGCCGCACCCAACTTACGCGGCCAGGGCAGCTTTTCGGGCCCCTGTCCCGCGTCCGCCTCCCTCCCCTTCGGAAGCGGCGGAATGTCGTCAGGCAGCTTCGGCGCTTCAGTGACCTCTCCGCCGCAGCATGCAATGACATCCTCGGCTGTTACGGCCTGCGGCGCAATTTCCCCCGCCATGCGGTTGGCCGCAGTGGTGTAGAAGCTGTTTCCGGAGAAAAAGCTCCGTGGAGTGCCATCCGTCACAATACCGCCGTCAAAAAACAGGGCGCAGCGGTGGGCGTACTGCGCGCAGAACTCGATGTCGTGGCTGACCATGAGCACTGTGACGCCCCTGCTCAGAAGCGTCTGCAAAATCTCCGCGAACGTCTGCTTAAATTCCGCGTCCAGTCCCTTTGTCGGCTCATCCATGAGCAGAATGTCCGGCTCAAGCAGCAGCACCTTCGCCAGCGCGGCGCGCTGCTGTTCGCCTCCGGAAAGGTCGTAGGGGTGCCTATCCAGCAGCGCCCCCAGGCGGCACACAGCCGTGACATAAGCTACCCGCTGTTCGCGGCTTGGGTCGCTTTTAGGCAGCAGCTCAAGCAGGTCCTCCCTGACCGTCTTTTTCACAAACAGCGCCTGTGGATTCTGCGGCAAAACGCCCGCGCTGCCGTGCAGCTTCACATCGCCGCGGTATGGCTTGAATATGCCCGCCAGAAGCTTCAGCGAGGTAGTCTTGCCCGTTCCGTTACCGCCGAGGAGGGCCAGAAGCTCGCCCTTTTTCACCGTCAGGCTCAGGCCTCTGACAACATCCGGCAAATCCTTTTCGTACTTAAACCACAGTTCCTCCGCCTCAATGGCATTTTCTCCGGCATATGTCCGCGTTCTCTCCGGCGGAAGCTCCCTAAACGGATGGAAAGAGCAGAAGCCTGCCAGCCAGTCCTTGCCCTCACGCACGGTTACCGGGCAGGACGCGTCGTTTTCCACCGCAGCCCATACGCGCATAGCCGTCGGCATTGCCTGGAACATGGAATGCCCCGCGGCCTTGACCGCCGCACCCGCCTCTGACGGAGTGCCGGCACACAGCAGCCTCCCGCGGTCCAGCACAGCCACCCGCGAAGCCATTGGAAACGCATCCTCAAGGCGGTGCTCGGTCAGGATTATTGTCGTCCCCAGCTCGCGGTTAATCTTACCCAGCGTCGAGAGAAACTCTCCCGCGGCGATTGGGTCAAGCTGGCTTGTAGGCTCGTCCAAGATAAGCACCGAGGGCTGCATTGCCATGACGGAGGCTAAATTGAGAAGCTGCTTCTGTCCGCCGGAGAGCTCTGTCACGTTTTTATAAAACCAGGTCTGAATCCCGAAAAAGCTCGCCATCTCCGCCACTCTGCGGCGAATTGTCGGCGTGTCAAAGCCGAGGCTTTCAAGACCGAAGGCCAGCTCGTGCCACACCTTGTCGGTGACAATCTGGTTTTCCGGCGACTGCTGGACAAATCCTATACGCTGGCTCTGCGTCCGCCGGTCCACGGAGGACAGCTCCCTGCCCTCAAACAAAATCTCGCCGCTTCTTCTCCCGTGAGGGGCCAGAACGGTTTTGAGTTGTCTTAAAAGCGTGCTTTTCCCGCACCCTGAGGGTCCGCAAAGAATCAGAACCTCACCCTGCATGACGCTCAGTGTCACATCCGTCAAAGCGTTCTCCGACTGCTCGGGGTACGCGAAGCTCAACCCGCGGAGCGCAAATGTTTCCAAATCCATTCCTCCCTTCGGTCAAGGATAACCGGCGTAATACATAATGCAAAATATGCAAGCTGAAAGCTTACGGTCATCGGTGTGATTTCCACAGCCTTTATCGTTGGATAGAAGCTCCAGTACATCCCGCCCGCGGCCCAGCCGCAGGCGATATAGAAGCCGCACGCTAAAAGCCACAGCATCACGCTTTTGTCCCTGTCGTCGAATCTGTAAATGGAAAACGCCGTCCGGCCCGGCAGGCCATAGCCACGGCTTTTCATGCTGTCGGCCGTTTCAATGGCGTTTTCCAGCGCCCACGTGACCATGATGGACAAAATCGCGACTGCGTTTCGCACCCGCTGAATGACAGAACCATTGGACACGTCCTGTCCCACACAGCGCTGCGCCTGGCTCACCACATACAGCTGCGCCATAAAGCGCGGCACAAAGCGCAGCGTTATGCTCAGCACCAGCGACAGGGCGGGGATTACTCTCCCGAAAAGATACACGAATTTGTCCGAGGTCATCACAAGAGTGTAGCAGCCAAACCATATCACAACCGCCGCAAGCATCACCGCCGCGGCGGCTCCGTAGGAAATACTCTCAAGCGTCAGGGGGTTACCCGTGGGTAGATACGTCAGAATAGTCGCGCCCTCGTGGTTGAAAGCCACGTTTACCATCACCGCCATGAGCATCACAGGCAATACGAACGCGAGCTGAAACCGGAGGGACTTTCTTCCGTTAAGGCAAAGATTATACGCCGCTGCGCAGGCCAGCGAGATAAGCAGACTGGCTGGGTGCATCACAAACATGGAAAACACAAGCACAAGCGCAAAATACACAAAATTCACCGCCGGATGGCAGGCTGAAAATGCGTCTCGTCCCGCCATGTCATCCACCGAGAGCGTTATAGCCGCCAATATCATCGCCGAGGTCGCAGGTGTACTCCCAGCAGACCACGTCGCCGTCGCTGAGGGCATAGCGGGAACAACCGTAGTTCGGGAACCAGTCGTTTACCTTGTACATCCAGCCGGACAGGTCTCCGCAGTCATATTCGTAAATGTTAGCAATGCCCTCTATATACGCTGAGTTGTATATGGGCGTATTTGAAAACTCCATATGTATTTCGTTTTGTTTACAGGTCCTTTGCAGAACGTTGAACACGCTCTCCCCCTCATAGAACATGACCTCAACAGGCTGCAATATCCATCCGTCCTCCGGCACAAGCGGCGTTTTTTCCCCGTCCAGCCAGTCCATGTGCTCAAGTACCGTCCCGCAGAAGATAGAGATGGTGCAGGTATAGGCCGTGTCGGATATGACGGCGCTCTCCGGCTCCACGGGGGCCGGCAGCTCTGCAGTTTCACTGTCTGTTATCTCCGGAGGCAGCTCAGGCTCCGTGGACGGAGACGGCTCGGGCTCCGCGGACGGCGCATGCGTGTCCGTAATCTTCTCCGGCGCGGCCGCGGCCTGGGTGCCAGAGTTGACCTTGGGGCTTTCGTCCTGCCTCACATGAGGCTGCGGGGCAGGAGTCGGCTCCGTCTGCCCTGAGCTCCAGCCGCGCAGCTCCGGTGCGTCGCCGCCGTACCAGAACGCCGCGGCAAGCACCAACACTGCGGCAAGCAGTACTATCACCTTCCATTTATGCTTTTTCCACCACATATAGGCATCCATCACAGCAGCCTCGCGTTTTCAAGCAGGACAAAGAGCATATGGGCAATTTCACAGCGCTTTACCACGGCCGAACCATCTATAGCCGTCCCCGAGTCATCCAGAATACCTTCGCTGTAGCAAAAGGCCAGTTCTCCGCGTGCCCACTCCGGCATCTGAATATAGTCGGAAAACTGGGCCAGCACGTCGCGCACTTCGGCGGCATCCAGCGCGGTATCCATGCCGCACAGCTTTGCCGCTCTGGCGACCATAACAGCGGCCTCCTGCTTTGTGATAGTTCCGCTGGGGTTGAACTTATCATTTCCCACCCCGGTGATTATGCCGTACTTAGAAGCCGTGCCGACATACACGGCGTACCACTCCCCCGCCGGCACATCCGAAAACCCCTCACTGGCTCTCGGCGTAAGTCCAAGCGCGCGGACCACGATGGCGGCAAACTGCGCCCTGCTCATGCTCTCGTCGGGGTGAAAAAGCCCGTCGTCCATGCCGCCGATAATCCCCCGCGCAGCCAAAGCCTCTATTGCGGCGCGGTCGGCGTGGGGCCTCTTACCGGAAATATCACTGAAGGTTTTTCCCGCCTGAGTTACGGGACAAGGCTTAACGTCGGCGTGCTTATTGACAAGCCCTGCGCCCGCCGCACTGCCGCCGTTTACTGCCGCAGCGTCGCCCATGCGGTACAGGCTGTTTTTACCCTCCTGAGCCCTCTGCACGGCCACAAGAGCACACAGTCCCTGCTCAGAGGCCATCTGGTTTGAATCCGCTCCTTCCTCATCATGGCGGAAGCCCTCTCCCTTCAAGCTGTAGCTCATGAGGCTGTCAAGCAGACTGTTGCCGTTTTTTACGAAGCGCGGGTCGTCTATGAAAATGCCCAGCTCACACAGGGCCACTATCACCTGCACACAGCTTTCGGAATTGCTCTTTCCCCATGAGGAAAAACCGCCCTGCGCATCCTGCTTTTCCGACAGGCAGTCCAGCGCCGCGTCAATCGCCTTTTTCACCGCCGGCTGCTCGCTGTACTTTGCCAGAGCCTGAAGCGCCATACCGGTTATATCTGGGTCAGACTCGCCGTCCTTCTCCCCCGTCGAGCCCCCCCCCCGAAGGCTCCAGCCGCCATCTGAGAGCTGACAGTCAAGAATCCGGTCCACATACATCTGCCGTGTTGCCTGCGTTTCCGCATCAGGGTTATTAGGCATCGGATAGTCGCGGCTGTCAAGGGCGATAAGCGCCCATATCGGTCCGTTCACCCCCTGCCATATGGTCTTTTCATAGTCACCCAAAGGCTTGGTCAAATCGTAGCCCGCAACATTCCGAGCGTCAATTCCGATAGACGACAGAGCTAAAATCACCCTGCTGTACTCGCTGTATTTCCTGTCGTGCAGCTTTCCCTTACAGGCTTTTACATAGTCCTCAAGCGCTGTATAATACGCCTGGTAGTATTCGTCGGGAACCGCGTAGCCGCTGCGGGCCAGTCCCAGCACCGCCCATTCCCCGCCGGTTGAACCCACCTGCGGGCTTTTAACTGTTTTGCAGACATACCCCGCCGTTTCCCTGACAGCCTGAGACAGAGCGCTGTCGGACACCTGAGCATACGCTCCGGTGAACAGTCCGGCCAGAATGCAGGCGGCCAGCATGAGCGAGGCTGCGCTTTTCTTGATTGCTTTCATAAGTCCCTCCATATTGTCATATATCACGGCGGCTCGGACACGCTAAATTCCGCGCGCCCGAGCTCACTTCTATTTATGCGGGTATTTATGCGGGAATTATTTCACCATTTGCTCCACAAGTCTTTGCAGTATCGCCGCAACCTCCGCTCGGGTTGCCGTGCCGGTGGGGTCAAGCTGTGTCGCGCTTCTGCCGGAGATAAGACCGCTGCCGACGGCCCAGCTCATGGCGTCCCTTGCCCAGTCCGAGGTCTGCGCACCGTCGCTGAACTCGGAAAGGTCCCCTGACACGGATGTACTCAGCCCCTGCATTTTGGCATAGCGGTATAGCATGACTACAAGCTGCTCGCGCGTCACGCTGCCGTCGGGCTCAAAGCCCGTGCCCATGCCGCTGACTATGTCCGCCTTGCTTGCCCAAGAAACCGCAGCAGTATACCACATCCCCTCGGGCACATCGTCAAAGTCCGTCCTGCCATCGTCCTCCGCAGCGTTTTCAAGGCGATAGAGCACCACGGCAAGCATGGCACGGTTCATCTGCGCATCGGGCGCAAAGCTCGTTTCGGTAATACCCTGGAACAACTCGTGCGAGCTTACAAACGCAACCGCGTCCTTTGCCCAATGGCTCTCGGTATCCGCAAAAGTCTTGGCATTGTCAACCACGCGCACAACGCAGGAGCCGTCTACCAGACCGGCGACGGTTCTGCCGTCCACTATGGACTTTCTGATAATCGTCTCGCTTCCGTCGGGATTGACCACGACAAGAACATTTCCGCTCCGGCTGGTCTCGGCGGCTACAACAGCGATTATTCCCCCTGCGAGAGTATCCACTATGGTGTCATCTACCTTTATCTCAATTCTCGTCCGGCCGCTCTCCTCGCCGTCCTCATCTCTGAGCACTTCAGCAGTCACTGTGACCTTGCTTCCACTTCGGCCGCCCAAGTCCTCAAGAGCCTTGCCCGGCAGCCTAAGGCTGCCCACCTCGGTTTCCACCTTCAGCGCGGCTCCGGTCTGCTTTGCGATATCGCCGATGCCGGACTTCGGCAGCTCCACGCTGACCTTGCTCGCCTCGCCCTTGACCTCGGGGATAATTACGATGACTTCGGCCTTGTCGCTTTTGGCCTGCGCTATGGCATTGCTCAGTTCCTTGTCCGTCACCTTGGCGCTGGCTTCGCCGTTTTTGTCCATGCCCGCCTCGGGCGTTAGCTGTGTGGAGGCACTGCCATTGCCAGACCCGACGCTTCCTCCACCGGATCCGCCTGACCACTGCTCGGAGTCCTTCTCCTTTGTGTAATCGTCCGTATAGAACCATGTCATCGTCACATTGGATTTAAGCTCATAGTCGCGGCAGCTCACGGTCGGCAGGGTCTTTCCAATCATATACTGCCATCCGGAGTTGGCGCTGCCGTGGCCAAACTCATCCTGTCCTGCAATTTCGCTGATATATCCAGAGGACTTTTCCGTGTAGGAGATACCCTCCTGCTCCATGGCCAGCACAAAGGCGTCAAAGGCGCTCTGCCCAGCCTTCACAGTGACTGTCGTCTCCACTATCGGCGTATATTTGCTGGCATTGTCCTTATAGGTCCACTTGCCCCCGCAGGCATCCCCGTCATGGGTAAGCACCTTGACGGTAATCGTCAGCTTCTTTTCCTCCTCGCCTCCGCTGGGCTCAGAAATCAGGGAAAGTGTGATGTTTTTTTCGGTGTGCTCCGCGGCCTCGGCGGCAGTCACCTCAAAGGAACCGGAGGCGGTGCGATAACCGGTTTTGGTAACTGTGTAGGTATAGCTGCCGGCAGACAAATCATAGAAATTCGTGCCCTTTGGGCTCTGTACGGTGCCGCTGAGTTTGACCTCAACCGCCGCGCCGTCGGGTACTACGGAAAATCTTACGGGGCAGCCCGTGATACTGGCGCGCGCAGTTTCCATCGGCATGGAGCTGAAATTGAAGATTTGCGCTGGGCTGTCGGTTTTCTTTTGCAGTGCCGCAGCGACAAGTCCGCGGAAACCCTGCTCAGTTCCAAAGGCGTTGTCAAAGCCGTTTTCTTCCTCGTTTACTGCGGCCATAAGACCGTCAATTATGCTTTTGCCCGAACTTGTCTTTGTATCAGCGGGGTTCTCTCCTATTGCCGTCAGGGCAGTTATTGCAATGCCTGTGGAGGACGCGCTGGGCTTACCTCCATACATGAGCGCGCCGGTTTCTTCGTCCTGATTATCCTTCAGGAGCTGCACCGCCTTATCAATCTCAGCCTTTACCGCGCTTTCGCTGTAATACGGCGACAGAGCCAGAACTACAGGCGGCGCGGCATCAGTCGAGCCCCATTGCAGCGTCTGCCATTTATCCTTTATTTCCAGAGCTTTTTCTTTCAAATACGCGATTTGCCCGGCAGTGGCATACCCTTCGCCCTGCTGGAGAGCGATGATAACATAGGGCAGAGTGTATTCATTGCCCACAGCCACATCCTTCGCGTCCACCATGTCCGTGAGCTTTTTCACCACGTCCACGGTCCTGCCGCCTGCTGTGACCACCTTGCGAGCATCATAGCCCATCGCACGTAAAGCGATTATATACTTTGCCAGATTTCCGGCTGTGGCGTTATCCTTGACGGCTTCGGGGATAAGCTTGTCCAGATACTCCTGCTTCTGCGCGTCTGTCAGCTTGTTTTCCGTTTCAGGGAAAACCATGGCATAGGCGGCCATGTCGGCGGCAATCCACGCCGCATTCGGGTCAGCGGCTATACCGTCTGCCGCGTATTTGCCGGCTATGGCGTGCATGACCTCCCATGCGTCGGGAACGGGCGTTGGGTCAGGATCGGGATCGGGATCGGGGGCAGGGTCCGGAGTTGTAACATTGCCGTTCTCATCTTTCATGGGGATGGTGACAGTGTATGTTTTGGACTCACCACCATTAGTGACGGTGATGAGCAGCTTGTTGTTTTCGCCGGGAACCATATTATTGAAATTTGTTGCGTCGCCGCCAGATGTTACCGTTTTGCTTACGTCTCCCAGCGTTGCCGTGATTGTTGCAGAATCACTGGCAGCGGCAGCCTTTACATAGGCCATCTTCGCATACTGCTGATAGTCTACAGCATCAACGGTATATGACGTCACATCATAGCTGAATACTGGTTTCAGAGGCAGTGAGCCTTGAACGTTAGTAAGGTCTGTCACTGAAAGAGAAGTTAAATCGCAAGGTCCGTAATCGGTGCCTTTCGCAGCCTCCTCCAGCTTTTCAGTTGTCTTTTGGAGGTGCTCAATAGGAGAGCCGGGACCGTATATACTTGACCCCATGCTACCAATAAAGCCTATCCACATGCCATCGTCGGTATTGGCTCCTTCAGCAAAAACTGATGCTACATCGTCACTCAGCTTGGCCTGAGCGTACAAGTCTGTCAGCAGCGTCTCCGCTTCGCTTTTAGCGGCGTCATATGCCGCCTTTGCGGAATCGGAGAAGCTTGAGGTGTCCATATCCTGCTTTACCATATCATCAAGTTCATGATACAACTTCACGAGCTCCACGTCATGGTAAACCATAGCGTTTGATGTGCCGTCCCATGTGCTGTAAACAGAGAAAATGCCCTCTATCACAGCGCCGTCCTCGGTAACGGTATCCGTGCCGATTCCGTTGGATAAGCCATCTCCGTCAATGAAAAACGACCAGCCGGGGTAGTTTAGATTAGCTGCGGTGTCAGCCAGAAAATTGGCAACATCATCATTCAAAAAGCCTACCTTGGTCACATAGCTGTTGTCTAATCCCTCAATGGTAAAATTCTGTTCCGCATTGGCAGCTTCCAGAACAGTCTTCACCGTAGAACCGCTCGGAACAGCAACAGTAATCTCATTCGGAATGCTACTATCAGTAGTAATTATACCTAAGTTCAGCAAATCCGTTTTAAGCTGTTCCAAATCTTCGGCCACAGCCGGTGCCGAAAAGCGGACAGTTACGGAAATGTTCTCCCCTGCCGCCAACGCAGCGCACGGCAGCACGCTTAAAATCAGACATAAAGCTAAAACTAAACTCAATAAACGCTTTTTCATACATATTCCTCTTTTCACTAAGATTTTGCAGGGATTGGCTTCTGTTGTGTTCACACGCGCTTCAGACCGTACACCTCCTCAAGAAAAACAGCCTCCGGCCCTTGCCGGAAGCTTTGCATACAAAAATACACAAGCACGGGAACACAATGGCCCCGTGCTTTTTCTTTCAAAACGCGCTTGACCCGGAGCCGGCAGGTCGGTTGGTACGGCTGATGGTCTGACTCGTCCCGTCTCCGGGCTTTACAGTGACCTCCTCGCGGGGAATCCAACCCCACTTCATCAGGCAAAATGCCATGCGTACCTCGCTTCAATATCTAATTGTTTATATCTATATTACTTATGCTACACCAGCTTTGACCAAAAGGCAAGCTATTTTTTCACTTTATTTTTACATTGCTTTTATGCTGTTTTTATTCATCCCCGGCCGCGGCTGCGCTGAGTGGTTTTTCTATAGCACTTGTCGCACAGGCGTCCACAGTGGTGCAGAGGCAGGGCCCTTCCGCAGCGGGCACAAAACCGGATATTGCTGCGCAGGCGGTAGAGCAGGATTTCGTTTATCTCCTCGGCAACTTGCTCACGGCTGGCGTACAGCCCGTCCTCATCCAGCGGACATTCAAAGGTCTTCGCAAAAGAAAAAAACAGGTCAAGCTTCCTGTAATGAAGCTCCAGCATTGGCAAAGTGGCCTCACCCTCCGGAAGCGTCGGTTGTTCTATGCTCTCTCCCTGCTGCCAAAGCTGGAGAAAGCCGAAAAACAGCTCGCGCAGTGCCTCCTCCGTCTCGTCAAATGGGATATTTGCCGCCTTGAGCTCCTGCTCACGTGTCAGCATAATGCCCATTTCACGCATTTTGGATATTATTGTGATATAGCGCGTTATGTCCAGTCTGCGATAAGGCTCCACCGTCGGCATCTGGTTCCACTGCGTCAAAACCTCCAGAAGGTCGAAGTCCACGCGCAGCACAAGGTCGGAAAAGCCTGCCACTGCGTACTCCAGCGGCGGGACGACCGCCTCCAGCCCAGCCTGTATGACGGACAGGTTCTGCGTCGCGCCGACATAGCCCTTGTTGTACATTCCGAAGCGTCCGGCCCTGCCGGCAATCTGGCGTATCTCCTCTGGTTTGAGCTCGCGGCGCTCAACTCCGTCGAATTTCTCCGTCTCCATAAATATGACTCTACGTATGGGGAGGTTAAGCCCCATGCCTATGGCGTCGGTGGAGACAATATACTCCATCTCTCCCGCCAGAAAGCTGTCCATCTGTTTTCGCCGCGTTGTGTAGGGCAGTGCCCCATAGATTATGGCCGGCTCTTTTCCGCTCTGGCGCAGGTCCTCCGCCACGCTGAGCACGCCCAC
>CATJWG010000071.1 GCA_949744165.1 uncultured Eubacteriales bacterium
ATCAGCAAGCACAGCAGCAGCACAGCCCAGCGGCTTACATTCGCACCGGTGGCAAAGGCGGCCAGAGCATTTGAAATGCCGGTTGCGGTGAAGAACTGACCGAGTATATCCGAGCCAATCATGATAAGGAAAATCATGGCAGTGGTATCAACAGTCTCGCGCAGGGCGTCAACAATGTTTCTGAAAGTAAACTTGCCTCTTATTATCATAAAGATAAACGCACCGAACGCTCCGACGGCACCGCCCTCAGTTGCGGAGCACCAGCCGAAGAGTATACCGCCCAGAACAAGAATGAACAGCACTAAAACAGGCAGGATGCCGAAAAGCGCCGTGAGCTTTTCCTTCATCGGGAAAGAAGGGCCCTTGGGGCCAGCCTCGGGATCCTTGACGCAAATCACGACAGCAACAGCCGCATAGCATATGCACAGAACAAGGCCTGGGATAATACCTGCAATAAACATGGGGCCGACACCGACGCCAGCATTGATGCCGTAAAGCATAAAACCAGTGCTGGGCGGAATTAGCAGACCCAAAGTACCACCTGCAGAAATTGCCCCGCAGGAGAGCGTTCTTTTGTAGCCATACTTATCCATTTCAGGCAGGCAAATCTTACCCATGCTCGCGGTAGTGGCTGTAGCGGAACCGCATATGGCTCCAAAGAAAGCGCACGCGACCTCAGTCGCAACAGCAAGACCGCCGCGCACACGGCTGACCCACTTGTAGCAGGCTGAGTACAAGTCCTGGCTGATGCCGGCATGGGCGCAGACAACACCCATAAGCGTAAACATTGGGATAACGACCAGAGATTCTTTGCTGCATGAGGCAAAAGGTCCGTTTGTTAAAACTCCTATCGCTTGCTTGAGAGCAATGGCAAAAGTCATTCCGGTCTTTATCTTCATAAACACGAAGCCGACCAAGCCGACAAGCGTCATTGCAATGCCGATGTGCATTCCCACAAAGAGAAACACCAGCAGCACGAGAAGGCCCAATACTCCGATCAGAATCGGGCTCATTCGCATCACACTCCTCACCCAAATAAAAATAGAGATTACAAGCGCTGTCTTCCGTCACTTTTTCGCTAAAGCTCAAAAACACACCGCTTGCACGCATAAATTTAACACCATTATGATTAAATAAGCAAATGCGTATTTGCTGTAACGGTATGCATATAGTGCATTTTTGCTTGTTAATCTTTACTTGAAATGGATATTGTATAACAGAGCTATTTGTTATATAATACATAATAATTGCTGGCCATAAAGGTGCAAATATCCATATATACATTAGAAAAAATTAAACTTTATATCCCATAGTTTCCTGTTTAAGAATTGCCGCGCTGTGACGAATAACGGCGCAAATTTTATATATCTCAGCATTTAATTTTTTGCAAAAAAATGATAAAAAATTAACCTCAAAATAAGGCAGGTGATTCTGTGTCGGCAAGCTTTGATTCTTACAAAATTTTCTACCACGTGGGAAAGTACAAAAACATAACTCATGCGGCTACTGCCCTGTTTCTGTCCCAATCGACGGTAAGCAGGTCAATACAGAGCTTGGAGTCTGAGCTCGGATGTAAACTTTTTGACCGTACTCAGCATGGTGTGGCTTTCACAATGGAGGGAGAAACACTTTACACCTACATTGCAAAGGCTTGTGAACATATCTTCATCGGTGAGGAAAAAGTGATGAAGATGCAGCGTTTGGCACAGGGCGGGCTGCGCATAGGAGTCAGTGAGCTAATTTTTGATAAATTTGTTCTGCCTGTTCTTGAGGACTATCACAGGGACTTCCCTTCCGTACAGCTTGATATCATATCATGTGGCTTCAAATCGTACAGCTCGGTTCTCAGTGCGCTGATGTCGGGAGATATAGACATTGCGTGTACAGTCTCCACCTCTATGGACAACATCGGGATAGGTTCGGTAGACATCACTCCCCTATCTTCATATGAGGACGTGCTTCTGGCCGGAAACAAATTTTCCGAGCTTAAAGGAAGGACGCATTATCTCCACGAGCTTGCCAGCTATCCCTTTGCCTCCATAGTCGGAGACTCTCCCAGCGCTTCGTATCTGGACAAGCTCTTTCTGGCTCACGGTGTGAGTGTGTCTCCGGATTTCAAGGTCGATTCAATAAAGATGTTCAACTCCATAGTCAAACGCTGTCAATGCCTTGCAGTGGTGCCGATGTTGTTTCTTGAGGAGTTTGAGGGGCTGGGCTCGTTGTTTGAGGTAAAGCTAAAGGAACCGCTACCGGTACACAACGTAAGCATAATCACCTCAAGAACCGCACCGCAGAGCACGGCGCGAGAAGCATTTGTAAAGCAACTCAGGAGATATGCAAAGCTTAAAGACAGCGATGCTCAGAGTTTGAATAAATGGAGGTAAGAAATGGATACATTGCAGCTTAAATTGTTTTTGTCACTGTCAAAAACACTCAACTTTACAAAAACCGCAAATGAGTTTTATGTTACGCAGCCAACAGTAAGCAACTACATAAAATCACTTGAAAACGGCATCGGTGTGACGCTGCTCAAGCGTGACAGCCACAGCGTCTCGCTTACGCCTGAGGGAAAGGAGTTTGTGGTTTATGCCACGCAGATGCTATCCCTCCAGATGGAAGCAGAGAACAGACTGCGCAACATTGCCGAGGGACGGCGGGGTTATCTGCGCATTGCCACACTCTCCAGCGCCGCAGAGCTTTTCTCAGCCTGCCTTGAGGAATTTGTGAAAAAATATCCCGGTATACAGGTCAACGTAGATATGATTGAAGGCGCAGACATGATTTCCGCTGTCGGTCAGTGCTCCTACGACATCTACTTTGCCCACGAG
>CATJWG010000072.1 GCA_949744165.1 uncultured Eubacteriales bacterium
GCTCCGGCAAAGATACTCATTATAACATATGGTGCGTAGGAACACACTGACAAAAGCGCGGTCTGCATTGCTGAGCCGCTTTTGAGGTACAGCCAAAGTACCAGCGTATAGCCTGTCATGGCGCTTCCGAGTGTGGAAAGCGACTGCGTGCTCCACAGCAGAAGATAGGGCCCTAACTGCTTGTATTCTCTTTTCATTGTGACTTTGCTCCTTTGATTTTTTAATTAATTCAAAAAATGCAAAGTCTGAGGACAATTATCCTCCATGCAGTGTCCTCAAACCTTGCATGGAGCACAGACAATACAAAGGCGCACCTGCTTTACCTCCTCACGACATATTTGACATATGTGCCATGTAGCCGTATACTTTATTATAGCGCATAGAAGGAGATATGACAATGGAATTTTCGGATTTCTTTCCGGTCTGGAACGACTTGAACTTTGCTCAGCAGCAGAGGTTTGCCGAGACGGTGAGGAGCAGAGAGATATGCAAGGGCAGCATTGTACATAGAGGCGGTTTGGACTGTACGGGGTTGCTTATTGTCCAATCCGGACGGCTTAGAGCTTACATACTGTCAGACGAGGGGCGGGAAATTACGATTTACCGGCTGATGGAGCAGGATGTGTGCCTGTTTTCCGCTTCCTGTGTCATGAGAAAAATCCAATTTGACATAATTATAGAGGCGGAAAAAGACACTCATGTATGGATAGTCCCGCCGGACGTTTATAAGGCGCTTATGGAGGAATCCGCCGCCGTGGCCAATTACACCAACGATTTAATGAGCAGCCGTTTTTCCGAGGTGATGTGGCTGATGGAGCAGATTATGTGGAAGAGCTTTGATAAGCGCCTTGCGGACTTTTTGCTGCATGAGAGCCGCTTGGAGGGCACGTCCGAGTTGGCGGTAACTCATGAGAGAATAGCCAATCATCTCGGCTCGGCGAGGGAAGTTGTTACACGTATGCTCCGCTATTTTCAGAGCGAAGGCCTTGTGAAGCTTTCCCGCGGATGTGTTGAACTGACTGATATTGAAAAACTCTCGGTGCTTTCAAAGGATTAAATTATCCCGCCGTTATTAACGGCGGGATAATGGTTTATGTTTTGTCGGCTCCACAGGGAAAGGCCCGCTCCACTGTGGTACGGTCGAGAACCGCGCTTTCATAGAGCCGATAGCCGCCGGATAAATTATAGCAGTCAAAGCCGTTCTGAGAAAGAATACGGCAGGCGATATAGCTGCGCAGACCGCTCTGGCACATAACATAGGTGGGCCTGCTTTTTTTTAGCTCGTCCAGATGTTCCCTCAGCTCGTCAACGGGTATGTTGATAAAGCCGTCTATGTGGCCTTTGCTATATTCATGAGGCGTTCTGACATCAAGCAGTGTTACGCTGCCGTCGTGGGGAAGCAAGTCAGCCTCATCCCAATGAAAATGCTTGAGTGTGCCGCTGAAAAGATTTTCAATCATATATCCGGCCATGTTTACAGGGTCCTTAGCCGAGGAATAGGGCGGGGCATAGGCAAGATCCAGCTCCGTGAGCTCCAGAGCAGTCATACCGAAGTGTATGGCTGTGGCCAGTACATCAATGCGCTTGTCGGTGCCTTCGTGCCCGATAATCTGTGCGCCGAGCAGACGGCAGGTTTTCTTTTCAAAAAGCACCTTCATTGTCATAAGCTTTCCGCCGGGGTAGTAGCCAGCATGGTTGGCGGGAGACAAATACACCTTGTCGCAGTCTATACCGGCCTCCTTTGCGGCGCGTTCATTGATACCGGTGGATGCAGCGGTCATGTCAAAGACCTTGAGTACAGAGGAACCCTGAGAGCCGGTGAAGCGACTGTCCCGACCGCAAATATTGTCGGCAGCTATGCGCCCTTGCTTGTTGGCAGGGCCGGCAAGGGAAATCAAAGCGTTGGTGCCTGTGACAAAATGCTTTACCTGAACCGCGTCGCCGACGGCGTAGATATCGGGTGCGGAGGTTTCCATCCGGTCGTTAACTGCAATACTGCCGCGGATTCCAAGCTCCAGGCCGGCTTCCTTTGCCAGGTGCGTATCAGGCGTGACCCCGATGGCCAGAACGATTATGTCAGCGGAAAGAGGCTTTTCATCCTTGAGCAGCACTTTGACGGTGCCGTCGACTTCCTCGAAACCCTCAACAGGGCGTCCAAGCATCAACCGTATTCCATTCGCACGCAGCTTTGCGTGAATAAAAGCCGCCATCTCGGGGTCGAAAGGGTTCATAAGCTGTTTAGGCCGCTGAACTATGGTGACCTCCATGCCAAGCTCACGGAGATTTTCCGCCGTCTCCAAGCTTATAAAGCCGCCGCCGGCCAGAATGACGGAGCGGGGCCTGTGCTGTGTGACAAATTCACGGATACGGAGCGTGTCTTCCACCGTGCGAAGTGTGAATACCCGCTCAAGTTTGGTGCCGGGGATTGACGGTTGAGTAGGCCGCGCGCCAGGGGAGAGGAGAAGCTTGTCATAGCTTTCCTCAAATTCCCGTCCGGTGTCCAGCTCACGCACCGAGACGGTTTTTCTGTCGGTGTGAATGGCGAACACCTCATGCCTGACACGCATGTCTATACGAAAGCGCTGCCAGAAGCTATCGGGCGTCTGGAGCGTAAGCTCCTCCTTGTCCTCAATGACGCCGCCTATATAATAGGGCAGGCCGCAGTTGGCATAGGAAATATATCCAGAACGCTCAAAGACGATTACCTGAGCCTGTTCGTCAAGCCTGCGGATTCTTGCCGCTGCGGATGCGCCTCCAGCCACGCCGCCTACAATGACAATTTTCATATTAATTTTCCACCTTCCTTAAATTTGGAATATTTATCATCAAATTTTCAGTTATTTTCTTAAAATATCACACCCTGCCGTTTTTTGCTTTACAGATAAGCTGAGTCATGGTTCCCATGGGGCAGTATACGCACCAGCTTCTGGGCTTAAACAGCAGCATGGTAATGATTCCAAGTACCGTGGAAGTGAGCATTACGCTGTAAAAACCAAAGGCAAACTGTGCTACTCCC
>CATJWG010000073.1 GCA_949744165.1 uncultured Eubacteriales bacterium
ACGCCTGACGGGAGGTGGAGTGAGTGTCTATACATGTGGGCGTGGATGGTGTTGTGCGGCAGGTAGGCGAGCCAAGGGCGGGAATATGGGGCGCGGTGCGCTTCCCGTACTGCGGCATTTGCGGCGTGGGGAATGTGGCAAGACCGTTTTACGGCGTGGACGACTGGATTGAATCGGTCGCGGTTGTTGTGGACAGTGCCGAGGTGTGGGAAACGAACAGCGACGGAGATTATCTCGATTCCATCATTGATTACACAACAAAAGCCGAAATCGCACAATACTGTACGCTTACAATCGGGAGCAATTATATTTCCGTAAGGAGCACAGCATCAAACAAATGCAAGTTTTCGGAGGTATACGCCACCTTATACGCGGTTGCCAAAAGCGGATGCAGGGTGCCTCTGAATGAGGCAATTCAGAATTGCAAGGCATCAATTTCGTGGCCTGTGGGCTATAGGTGTTCTTTCTCCGGCAGCGGAAGCGGAAGATATATCCTGCACTGTGCGGGTACAGCTCTGCGGGATAAGAGCTATACGGACAGCGTGTCCAGCACGGTTACACTAACAGAGCTGGACGGTAACATGGCTGATGTAGGGTCGGCCATCACAAGCAGCTCCGGGTCTCAGACAATACGCATGAATTTTACGTCACCCATCACCATCAACGGGAAATCATATCCCGTCAGTGTGCTTGATGAGTTGGCGTGATTAAAGGAGGTTTTAATAATCATGACAGTAACATTATCTAATGGAGAGCGGCTTAATTTCCTGGGCGTCCACGGCGGCCCGATTACATACCAGGGCGTGATACGGGACTGTCTGACGTTTCTTTTCGACCCCGAGGAAATGAGCGTGGAGCAGCTGCTTGAGAAATTCACGGCAGAAAACTGCAAGGCGGTCAGGCTCCTGGACGAGACGGACGAAAACGCGCGGGAAGCCGTGCATGAGAATTACACCATCCGCACAGGCGCGGGCGTCGGCATGAGGGACCTCGCCCGCAGGGGAGGGTATGGCTCGTCGGTGACAGACGAGCAGCAGACGGCTTATGTGTCCATGGCTCAGAGCGCGCTTGCGGAGCGTATGCTGCTTTCACAGCAGGAGGCCGTTGAAGCGCTTATTGTCAGCGCGCTGGAACAGTAAGGAGGAGGGACGAGCGATGTACGAGAACATCAAAAGACTGTACGAAGCCGGCAGGCTGAGTGCCGACGATGTGAAAGCCGCGGCCGGTAAGGGCTGGATTACACCTGAGCAGGCATGTACGCTGATTGGAAGTGAGAGCAGCGTCGGGTGAGTATTACAGCATACCAGAAAATCCGCAGTATAGTACGCAGATTCGCGCCCTGAGCAATGACGATCCGGCTAATGCCGAGAAGGTATTCAACCCGCTCGTTGCGCGCCTGATTGAGAACACCGCGGCTGTCAAGAAGTTGGCCGAGGGGAAGCAGCCCACGCTGCACGGCACCACAGGCCAAGTCGTCGGCTTTGACGCGGAGGGCTCGGCTGTGGCGGTGGAAGGGTGGAGCAATCTCAATCTGTTGGATAACGGGTACTTCGCGGACCCGATAAATCAAAGGAGACAGACGGAGTACACAAGCGCAGGATATGCGATTGACAGGTGGACGATAACGGGGGAGACGTCTACCTTGACACTGGACGATGACGGAATCTGCTTTTTTCCATCGACTTCGTCCAATTGGGTGAGGCAATACATTGAAGACTCTTCTGCGTTGGCGGGAAGGACGATCACAATGTCGATTTTGGTGGGGGCGGGAAACGGTACAAACGTCCGATGCGGATGCAATGATGGTACGCTGCACTACGGCGGCTTTGTGAGCTCTGGAATAGCGGAAGTTACAGTAAGCATCAATAAAAATGTCAAAGAGCTATTTGTGTTCTTCCAGTGCGATAAGACTGCCAAGTCCCCGTCCATAAAAGCCGCGAAGCTGGAGCTCGGCCCCGTGCAAAACCTTGCTCACAAGGAGGGCGGCGTATGGGTGCTCAACGACCCAGCGCCCAACAAGGCGCTGGAGCTGGCAAAGTGTCAGAGGTATCAAGAGAACGATATCTCATATTCTGTACTGGAGCGACGGTCCCCACTGGGAGCGGGACGCCGCCGGCGCGGTCTGCATCGACGACCGGGGCGGATATCAGTTCCGACTGTTCCCCAGCGGGGAAGAAAATCCGCCTCTGTTTACGATGGACGGGATACCGCTGTACAAATGGGACGGACAGGCTGTGCAGCTGCGCACGGAGGCTGAGATAGCCGAGGACAGAGACACCATGCCTGAGCTGCAGCCCAGCACACAGGAGCAGCTGAGGGCGGACGTGGACTTCCTCACGGCCTTGCAGGGGGTGAGCTTATGACCGTATACGAGCTGGCGAAGACATATTATCCAAGGCTGTGGAGCGCTGAGAGAATCAGGGCACTGTCGGAGGCGGGCAAGCTTACGCCGGAGCAGGCCAAGGAGAGTTTGGGCAATGAGGCATAACGGCAGCAGGACCGGCCCATGATTGGGGCGGTCCATTACTTAAACATGGAGGCACAAGCAATGTACATCGACGCAGACGTTATTATCAAGGCCGCGTCCCTCCTCGGAGCTCTGGGAGGGATGGTTATCGCCCTGTACAGGCAGTACGAGAGCAACAGGCGGCAGAGCGAGGTCATCAGGGAAATCCAGCATGAACAGACGCTTATCTGCTATGGACTGCGCGGAGCCCTTGAGGGGCTTATAGAGCAGGGCTGCGACGGGACCCGCAAGGACGCGCTCAGCCTGTTGGACAAGCACCTGAACAAGAGCGCCCATAAGCCGGAGCTGTGAGCATGGACGGCGGAAAACGAAAAAAGCCGGAGACGATGAAGCGGGTGATATGGGTCTGCCTGCTCAACGGCATCGCCTGGGTATGGTGCAGCTACATACTGGCCTGGATGGACAAGGTTCAAATAGCTGAGGGCCTGTCCCAGGTGGCGGTTACGGAGATAATCGGCGTGGTGCTGGCCTACACCGTGAAGTCGGCCGTTGAAAACCTGAGCAAGAACAACCGCTGGCCGGACAGACGTGCCACATCGGAGAATGCGGAACAGGAGGAAAAATCATGAGTATACTTATCGGGCACGCAAGCATCGACGAAAACGGCAGGGCGAGCGGCGGACAGAGCGGGGACCAGACGGGAAAGGAAGTCTGCATCCGCTCGTGGTATGCCGGAGACTGGAATGCCATTCTCCGGCCCAGATCTGCGGCTGTCGCGGAAAAAATGGCCGCGACCTGCGAAATTCTCTGCAAAGGGAATCTTGTGGGCTACGACCAGTACCAGAGAAACACCTTATGGGACGAGCTGGAAAAGGTGGGCTGGGACGCGGCAAGGCTCCGGACGAAGTGCGAGACGGACTGCAGCGCATTCATGACCGCCTGCGCGCGCTGCGCCGGCGTCGCTGTGCCCCGCGTTGCTCTTGGCGGCGGGAAGTACAACACGCCGGTCACATGGACCATGTGCACAGCGTTCAGCGGGACCGGTGCGTTTGAGACGCTGACCGAGGCGAAATACATGAGCTCGGACAAATACCTTAAACGTGGCGACATACTGGTGCGGGAGTCAGGACACACGGCGATGGTTCTCGGCAACGGTATGCAGGCAGGGAAGGACACGGTGAAACCAACCGCGGGCGCCGCAGCGGAGAAGGTGACGTCTCCCGTCACAAAGGAGGTCAACGCAAAGGAGCCGGCAACGGCCTTTGACAGGTTTATGACGGGAGCCTACACCGTTATCCCCGCCGGCGGCAGCTATATCCGAGGCGGAGCGGGAGTGCTCAAGACAGGGCTTGTCCTCCTGCCCAAGGGGACGACGGTGTGGAATTACGGCTATTACACGCTCAGCGGCGGCGTGAGGTGGCTGTATGTCCAGTGTACATACAAGGGTGTCAGCTACACCGGATTTATAAGCGAACGTTACTTGACGAAGAAGTAAAAAAGGGAGGAAAATAATCGTGCAGGAATTTTTGAAGAGCATACTTTTTGCGGTAATCACGGCGGCGTGTCCCGTGCTGACCGCGTATCTTGTCGCGCTCATCCGCAAGCTGGGCGACAATGCGGCGGCGAATGCCGAGAGTGTAAAGGCGCGGACGTATATCACGGAGGCGGCCAAGGCCATTGCCGACGCGGGGGCCGCGACGAACCAGACCTATGTGGACGCGCTGAAAAGTGAGGGAACATTTGACGAGAAGGCGCAGGTGGCGGCTGGAGGACTGGTGAGCTACGTGGCTACAAAGCGGTGGTTCGAGGATTTAGATTTACAACGACAGGCCCGTGCAGTATTTTTCTGCAGGGGCCTGTTTTTGCATTTTGGAATACAATGCGTCAATATAGCTGCTTTTGCGGAAAAGTATAACGCACTGTGCCTTTTTGTGCTGAAAATGGATGGTTTAAATTGCAGATTTCAGTGTAAAGGTACTGTTTTAGCGGAGCGGCACATTGGACAGAGGGCCGGTGGCCTTCTGCTTTGCATTCTTGCAATAGCTGTAATATTGTGGTAAAATGTCATCGTATGATTGCAATCATGTCTAAGTAATGTAGCCAAACGGTATCATTACTTCGGGGTGATATCGTTGTACTTTCGCAGAATCAGAGACCTTCGGGAGGATAATGATTATACGCAGATACAAATAGCTGAGTATCTGCATATGCAGCGCAACGTCTATCGCCGCTATGAATTAGGTGAGCGTGAAATTCCCACTTGGGCGGCCATAGAGTTAGCAAGGCTCTACAAATGCTCCATAGACTACCTCCTCGGCGAGACGGACAGGCCAGAGCGCAATGCGTAGGCTTTTTGCCGTCGCCGCCGGCTACACCGCGGCGCTTGTGCTCGCGCATTACGTTCTGCCGCTGCCGCGGCTTCTGCAAGCGGCGGCGTTTGCGGCAGTTCTGAGCGTTTTCTGCCTGCTCTTTCGTCATCACAGGGCGGGGCTGTGCGCCTTGGCGGTGCTCCTGTCCGCAGCCGTGGGTTTCGCTTGGACGCGGGCGCATTATGAGATTTGTGTATCTCCTGCTGACGAGCTGGCAGGGGAGACAGTAACGGTTTGTGCAATGGCGCTGGACTACACGAGCGTTTATGGCGACGGCTACGGTGCAAACGAGCTGCTGCTGTGCCGTGACGGTCTGCCACGCACCCGGGTACTGGTTTACGATTACACCGACGAGCCGCTTATACTCTCGCCGGGCGATATTATCAATGCAGAGCTGAAATTCACATCTGCGCTTGAACGCGGAGGCGAGGCGACGGACTATTACAGCTCACGCGGCGTTTATCTGCGTGCAAGCCTGCGTGAGCACCGCGAGCTCACGGGCCGCTGGAGCGGCAGCTTTATCCTGTTCCCGCGCACGGTGGCCAGGGCAATCCGCGAACAGGCGCTGAAGCTCTTTCCAACGGACGTGGCCCCTCTGGCTCAGGCGCTGATAACGGGCGAGAAAAGCGAGCTGAACCTTGACGTGCGCACGTCAAGCGCCATAAAAACCGCGGGTCTGAGCCACGTCATAGTCGTTTCGGGGATGCACCTTGCGTTCCTGCTGGGAGCGCTGAGACTGATAACCGGCCGCCGTCGTGCTGCGGCGGCGATAGGCATGCCGCTTATTGTGGTTTTCATGGCCGTGACGGGCTTTACACCCTCGGCTGTCCGCGCAGGAATAATGCAGCTTCTTTTGTTGCTGGCTCCGCTTCTGCGCAGGGAGAACGACCCCGTCACGAGCCTTTCTGCCGCAGCCCTGCTGCTTTTGCTGGTTAATCCGCAGGCGATAGGAAGCCTGAGCCTTCAACTGAGCTTTTCCGCGATGGCGGGAATAATGCTTGTGACCCCGCGCGTGTACGCCTGGCTTATGCGAGCGGAGAAAATAAGGAAAAGCCGATTTCTGCGCGGCATGGCCGGAACCGTGTCGTCCACCATCGGCGCGCTGCTGTTGACTACGCCGCTCACGGCGTTGAGCTTCGGCTATGTGCCGATGTATTCGCTTTTGACCAATCTGCTTTGCATGTGGGCGATGTCGCTGTGCTTTGTCGCGGGCTGCGCCGCGTGCGTGCTCGGCCTTGTCTGGCCTCCGCTCGGCGCGGCGATAGCGTGGCTGACTGCCTGGCCGCTGAGATATGTTGTGTTTGGTGTTCGTTTCGTCGCGCGTCTGCCATGCGCAGCGTTGTATACGCGCGGAAACCTTGCGGCGTGGTGGCTTGTGTTTGTGTACGTGGTGTTCGCACTGAGCTATCTGGCGAAGGGGAGGCGTCCTTTTCGTCCTGTTCTGCCGCTTTGCGCCTGCGTAGTTGCGCTTGCGGCCGTGACGCTGCTTCAAGTGCCGTTGCGGGAGCAGGGCATGACGGTCACGGCCTTGGACGTAGGGCAGGGGCAGTGCATTGCCGTCGAGCAAGAAAGCAGTGTTATGCTCATAGACTGCGGCGGGTTAAACACCATGGGCAATGCCGGAGACACGGCCTGCGCCTGGCTGGGAGCACAGGGCCGCCGGCGTGTTGATTTGCTGGTGCTTACCCACCTGCACGCCGACCACGCCAACGGCGTGGAGACTCTGCTAAGCCGTATGGACGTGGCCTGTCTCGCCATGCCCGAGGACGCGGACGACGCGGGCTATACCGAAAACATAGTCGCGCTGTGCGCTGAGCTGGGTACGGAGCTTTTGTACATAAGGCAGGATACGTCTATTCGCCTCGGAGAACTGGACGCGACGCTTTTTGCCCCGCTCGGCAGCGCCGGCGCCAATGAGCGAGGGCTGATATTCCTGGGAGCCTACGGCGACTTTGAGTTTCTTGTAACCGGCGACGCGGACGCGAGCACCGAGAGAATCCTCACGAAGCTGTACGAGCTTCCGGACATAGAGCTGCTCGTTGCCGGCCACCACGGCTCGCGCTACTCCACTGGCGTGGAGCTGCTTGACGATTGCCGTCCGGACATGGCCTTCATCTCTGTGGGTTATAACAGCTATGGTCACCCGTCGGGTGAAGTGCTCGAGCGCCTCACGCAGTATGGTGTTGAGGTGCGCAGAACTGATTTGGAAGGAAATATTTCTATTACGGTTGGTAAAAGCGATGGCTAAAAAAGAAAAGACGAAATTTGACTATGCCAAGGAGCTGCGTCAGCTCAAAAGCGATGGTCCCGCTCGGCTGTACCTGCTGTGCGGTGAGGAGGACTACCTGCGCCGCAGCTTCCTCGGCGAGCTGAAAAAGCTCTGCCTCGGAGATGCCGAGGAGGAGTTTAATTACCGCCGCCTAAGCGGAAATCCCGAGCCTCAGCAGCTCTCCGAGGCCGTGGAGAGCGCGCCGTTTTTCTCGGAGCGCACGTTGGTGGAGGTAAAGGACTTTGACATAAATGTCTGCCGGGACTCCCAGCTTGAGCGCCTGAAGGATATCCTCGGCGATATACCGGATTACTGCACCGTGGCACTGTTAACCCCCGCGGACCGTGAGCCGGACGGGAGGCTTGCCGCGGTAAAAGCAGTGAAAAAGCTGGGCAGATATATCGAGTTCACGGTCCAGGACCAGGCCGCGCTCGTAGGCTGGATAGGCAAGCGCTTTGCCGCGTTGGGCAAGAGTATAGGCAGGCGCGAGGCTGAGCAGCTTATTTTCAATGCCGGAGCGCTCATGAACCGGCTGATACCCGAGATAGAAAAAATAGCCGCCGCCGTGCATGGAGACACTGTGACGGCGCAGGATATAGACGAGCTTGTCCAGCGTCTGCCGGAGGCGGAGGTTTTTGAGTTCACCGACCAGCTTGCCGCGGGACGTTTTGACGCCGCGGCGGAAACGCTCGGCGAGCTTATCCGCTGCCGTGAGGAGCCCGTGAAGCTGCTGGCGCTTATCGGAATGCAGATACGCCGTGTATACGCCGCCGCCTTGGCGTTGGAGACGGGGGCGGCGCGTGAGCAGCTCATGGAGCTTACCGGCGTGCGCTTTGACTTTATTTTGCAGAAGCTTCGCTCAAGCGCAGGGCGCTTCACATTAGAGCAGCTTCGCAGTATGGTCGAGCTGTGCGCGGTGTACGACTATAAGCTCAAGAGCACCGGAACGGACGGAAACGAGCTTTTGCGCGAACTTTTCGCGGCGCTGGCGGTGCAGGTGCGATGCTGAGGGTGCGCGAGGTGATAGTGGTTGAGGGCCGCTATGACAAAAATACGCTGCGACAGACGGTTGACGCGCTGATAATACAGACCGACGGTTTCGGCGTGTTCAACGACGCGGAAAAGCGCGCGCTGCTGCGTACGCTTGCGCGTGAGCGCGGAGTTATAATCCTCACCGACAGCGACGGTGCGGGCTTTGTGATAAGAAGCTTTCTCAAGGGCTGCATTGACCCGAAATATGTCAAGAACGCCTATATCCCAGATGTGTACGGCAAGGAAAAAAGAAAAAGCTCCCCCTCAAAAGAGGGAAAGCTCGGTGTGGAGGGTATGAGCCCTGAGGTAATAATCGAATCTCTGCGCCGCGCGGGCGCGACCTTTGAGCAGGACATCGGCGCTCCCTGCGGGCGGATAACAAAGGCAGAAATGTATGTGCTCGGCCTGACAGGGCGTCCCGACAGCGCGCAAAGGCGGCGCGAGGTACAGAAGAAGCTCGGACTGCCGGAGAGGCTGAGCACGAACGCCCTGCTTGAGGTGCTCAGCGCCGTAACCACGCTCGAGCGGCTCAGGGAAATGCTCAGCCAAGACGGTCGAGCAGAAAGCACAGCCCGATAAGCCCCAGCATCAGCACGCCTGCGGGATTTTCCAGCATCAGCACCGCGGTTTTGTAAAGCGTGTGGTCTGCCGGACGCTGCGCGTGAATGACAAACAGCACGAAGGAGACAAAGAGCATGGCACAGCAGACAAGCAGCACTGTGCGAAGGAATATGTACGCTGGCCGCGGCATATCCTCGATGCCGCGCGCAAGCCGCCTCAGTTTCAAAAGCAAACACCCCCAAGAAAATTTTAAGCGGCCGCGCTCGCGAAATCAAGGACCAGATTCCGGAAAAATTTTTCGACAGAGAATAAAAAATATAGCATTATTCCGGAGAAAATGTTATAATGGCCGAAGGAAGATGTTCTGCATAAGAGCAAAAATAATAGACTGTAAAGCTATGGGGGAGGATAAAGCTATGAGATGTCCGTTCTGCGGATTTGCCGACAGCAAGGTTATCGACTCGCGCCCCGCCGACGACGGAACTACTATTCGCCGGCGCAGGGAATGTCTGGCCTGCCAGAAGCGCTTCACAACCTATGAGGTGATGGAGCGTATGCCTCTGGTAGTAATAAAGCGGGACGGCTCGCGCCAGTCCTTTGACAAGGTTAAGCTGATAAACGGTATGCTGCGCGCGTGCGAAAAGCGCCCAATATCCATGGCGGAGATTGACGCTGCCGCGGATGACATCGAGCAGGAGCTGCGCGGCACGCTGGAAAGTGAGGTCCACTCCGACAGAATTGGCGAAATGGTTATGGACCGCCTGAAAAACATGGACGAGGTGGCCTATGTCCGCTTTGCCTCAGTCTACCGCAGCTTCAAGGATATAAATACCTTCATGGAGGAACTGACAAAGCTCCTTGGCGAAAATAAATGATACGCCCGGGGCGTGAAGCGGTATTTTTTCAAAAAAGTGGCTTGGCCACTTTTTTGATTTTTAAACTTAAAATATACTGCCGAGGCCTAAATGCTCCATGCTCGTAATGCCCAGCAGATGTGAGCGCAGCTTATCCAGCGCAGCGGAGGAGCCGTCGTCTCCGCTTTGCAGGCAGCCGAGGCAGTCATAGAACGCGTCGAAGGCAGCGTCAATCTCGCTGTGACGGATAAAGACATGCGTGTAGGAGTCCATCCCGTCCCAGTAGCTTATCGCCTCTCGCAGTATGGCTGCCGCGCTGTCACTCTCGCCATGCCCAGCCAGCTCTTCGGCGGTGTCCACATATTGAAGCAGCATCTCCATTTTCATATCGAGATAGTGTACGTTGTATATCGCCGCGCAGAGCATAAGCGCGAGGATTAAAATGCCGGCGTACATTTTTTTCATGCCCTGTTCTCCCTTTCCTGAAAGTAAATTTCACCGGTATCATAGGCAATCATGACGTATACGCTGTCAGGTCCTGACACGCCGCGCAGGCTCAGCTCGTGCTCAAGCCAGAGCCTGTCGTGACCGGAAAGACGCAGGTTTTCATCCAGCACCCGGCCCTCTTCAATAATGATGTAGGGATAGCCCAGCTCATCCATACGCACTCCGAGCTGCTCTGCTGTGGGCGGAAGCTGGGAGGAAAACAGAACGGTGTTGAGAGTACCGTTGGTTTCAAGTATGGCGTATTTCACACAGCTTATGTCGATGACGTCTTTGCTGCGCAGCTCTTCGGCCAGCTCGTCTACGGTGAAACGGCACAGGCGCATGTTGTCCTGAAGAATTTTGCCGTTTTTTATCAGCATACAGGGCTTTCCACATATCACGGCGCGTATTTTTACGCTGCGCATGGTAAGACCGGAGATTATCAGCTCGCATGAAAAGAGTATGACGATGGGTACGAGCCCGTTGAGCAGCGGAATGCCGATGTCCTGAAGAGGCATCGCCGCAAGGTCTGCAATGAGCACGGACACCACCAGCTCGGACAGCTCCAGCTCACCCATCTGCCTCTTGCCGAGTATGCGCATGAGCAGCAGAAGCGTGGAGAAAATAATAAGCGTGCGGAAAAATACAATGGCCATTTCGTCGCCTCCGGCGTTTTTTTGATAGCTTGCCCCAAAACCCCGGTTTTAGCAAAACGCGAAAAGTATTGAATTTGACGCGGCGGCGTGATACAATAGCCGAGAATTGTGTAAAGAGGAGCACAGCGGCGCATAAAATTATATTTGACAGGATGCCGCGCGCAGCGGTTGTATTTATGTGATATATGGAGGTTATCGGATGTCCAGGCATTTTGGAACAGACGGATTCAGAGGCGAGGCCAACGTGGTGCTAACAGTCGAGCACGCCTTTAAGATAGGACGCTTTTTAGGCTGGTATTACGGCCGCGACCACAAGTGCAACGTGGCTATAGGCAAGGATACGCGCCGTTCAAGCTATATGTACGAGTCGGCTCTCGCCGCGGGACTGACAGCTTCGGGCGCGGACGCCTACCTGCTGCACGTTACAACAACCCCAAGCGTGTCCTTTGTCACACGCAGCGAGCACTTTGACTGTGGGATAATGATTTCCGCCAGCCACAATCCTTATTTTGACAACGGAATAAAACTGATAAACGGCAGCGGCGAGAAGATGGACGACGCGCTCATTGACGAGCTGGAGGAATATCTTGACGGCAATACCCCCGAGCCTCCATACGCTACGGGCAGCGAGATAGGCCGCACGGTGGACTTCGTTGCCGGCCGCAACCGCTACATAGGATATCTTATTGGGCTTGCAAAAAATTCCTACAAGGGCAAGCGAGTCGGTCTCGACTGCGCCAACGGCAGCACCTGGATGATAGCAAGGAGCGTATTTGACGCGCTGGGCGCTGACACCTACGTGATAAACAACAGTCCCGACGGCACAAATATAAACGAGGGCTGCGGTTCCACCCATATCGAGGAACTTCAGAAATTTGTTCTTGAAAAGGGCCTGGATGTCGGATTTGCCTTTGACGGAGACGCGGACCGCTGCCTGGCTGTGGACGAAAACGGCAAGCTCATCGACGGGGATCTTATCCTCTACATCATGGGCCGCTACATGAAGGAAAAGGGCACGCTTGAGGACACAAAGGTAGTCACCACAGTCATGTCAAACATCGGCCTTTATAAAGCGCTCGACGAGATTGGCGTCGGCTACGAGAAAACCGCAGTAGGCGACAAGCATGTGTACGAGAACATGCGCGCTAACGGCCACTACATAGGCGGCGAGCAATCTGGACACATCATCTTCTCAAAATACGCCACCACTGGCGACGGTATGCTCACCGCGATAAAAATCATGCAGGTTATGCTCGATAAGAAGCAGCCGCTGTCGGAGCTGGCAAAGGACGTGACGATTTATCCCCAGCTTCTGAAAAATGTGCGCGTGCAGGACCGTGAGGCGGCTTTGGACGACGCAGAGGTTCAGGCTAAGGTTGAGCGCGTGGCCCAGCAGCTCGGCAGCGAGGGACGTATTCTCCTGCGCGCCAGCGGCACGGAGCCGGTGCTCCGCGTTATGGTCGAGGCCCAGACCGACGAGCTGTGCCGCGAGAGCGTGGACTCCATCATTGCGGTGATGGAGCAGAGAAAGCTTTTGCAGGAGGTGTGAGAAATGGAGCTTGAGATAAGCAGCCTGCTCGACCTGGACCAAACCATAGCCGCCCGGCTCTTTGACGGACTGACCTACCCCTGGCAGGCGCTTGAGCGCATCGAGAGCTTTATATTAGAGCTCGGCCCCACGCTTCCTGAGAGCGAGTACGAGCGCAGGGGAGAAAACATATGGATAGCTCGCGACGCCGGGATATTCGACTCAGCGTATATCCACGGACCCTGCATCATCGACCGCGGCGCACAGGTGCGCCACGGGGCCTTTATCCGCGGCAGCGCCGTGGTGGGCAAAAACGCCGTGGTGGGCAACTCCGTGGAGCTGAAAAACGTCGTGCTGTTCAACGGTGTGCAGACTCCGCACTACAACTACGTTGGCGACTCGATATTAGGCTACAGGGCCCATATGGGCGCGGGCTCCATAACCTCCAACGTAAAGAGCGACAAGCTGCCCGTTGTTGTAAAAAACGGCGCCGAGCGCATGGAAACAGGACGCAAAAAATTCGGCGCGATATTGGGCGACAACGTGGAGATAGGCTGCAATACCGTGCTTAACCCGGGCACCGTGGTGGGCCGCGGCAGCCGTGTCTACCCCGTAAGCTGCGTCCGTGGCTGTGTCCCGCCTGACAGCATTTACAAAAATGCTGACGATATAGCCTCTATAAAGTAAGAAAACGCCCTCCTCAGCAAAGCTGAGGAGGGCGTTTTCCTGAGTTTGTCATACCAAGTCTTTGTAATCGTTGCGTTCGCACATGCTGTCCGGCGGGAAGAATTCTTCCACGGGGAAGGCTACCTTGCCGAAGAGGGCGCAGGGGTCATCCTCGCTCGAAGAGCCGGCGCACTCCTTATCCGGGAAGAAGTAGGACACATCGCAAAGCTTAAGCTGGGTGTCGCGTTCCAGACGGATAATGGAGAACTGGCCGAGTGTGGCGTAAAGCCGCCTGCCGGTTCCGCTCATGACGAGCTCCTCGCCTATGGCTTCAATGATGCAGGAGGGAACAGAGGGCATATCGCATTCGGGGGCGGGGCAAGCGTCGCAGTCGAGAACCTTCATATTCAGCGCAATCGGGTCCACGGCCTCGACGTAGGCGGTTGGGCTGTCGGAGCTCGGTCCCGGGCAGACGGAGCAGGGGTCTCCGGAGGAAAATACCTTCACGGTGCCCTCGCTGCCGAACAGTATCACACGTTTGTCGAATACCGCAAGTCCCGTAACCTCACTGCCGCCGGGGAATGTATTTCCCGTCACGCGGTAGAAGAAGGTTACGTCCACGGTGTAGTAGCCTCGGTTAAAGCTGATGGGGTCTACGTTTACGTCTGCGCCCAACAGCACCGCAGAGCTGGGACGCACGCTCAGCGCGCAGTTTATGAGGGCCTGGGAGCTGACCGTTGGATAGACCCTCAAATCTTCCACACAGTCCTTGTCACGGCAGCAGTCGAATATCTTGTTGGTATGTATGTTCACGTTCAGGGCGCAGCAGGAATTGTTATCCACGGGCCCCGGCAAAACCATGTCCGGCATGTTTTAACCTCCTAAAATGTTTGTTCAGTACAGTCTATGCGGTAAAATGGCTTATGTGTAGAAAAATTATGCTGTACTAAGAAATAAAAATGATGTATAATTAATTCGGCCACCGTCGGAAGCTGATTTCAGGGAGCCCGGGACACGCGGAGGGCCATAAGAAAAACTTTGTGCCGGGGGAGGGAGTATTGATAGAACGCTTTGGTTTTATTCACGACAAGCTTGATACAAAGGTGCTTATACTCTACGTGCTGCATCGCCTGCCTGCGCGCATAGACGCCGAGAAGCTGGCTGACCTTGTGCTGATAGACGGAGGTATAGGCTATTTTGACTACAAGCAGTGCCTGTGCGAGCTGATTGATAACGCCCAGGTGGAGGAAACGGACGAGGGCTGCCTGATAACAGCCAAGGGCAGCCGAAATTGTGAGATACTTGCCGACAGCCTGCCGTACTCCGTGCGCATGAAGGCCGACAAGGTGACCGCCCCCGTGGCCGAGGAGATGCGCCGTGAGGCGATGATTTTAGCCAACCACGAGAGCGGCGAGGGCGGAGTTACCGTGTATCTTGCGCTGTCGGACGGTATAGGCAGCATATTTGACCTGAAGATACTCGCCGCCAGCGAGGAGCAGGCCGAGAAAATAGAGCGCAGCTTCAGGAAAAGGGCGGAGGAGTATTACAACCGCTTTATCACAGAGCTGTCCGAGGACTGAAACAGCGAAAGCTTTAATCTGTAAGGAGAAAAAATAATGGATTCATTTATTCCCGAGGGCTACAAAACCATTTTGGGCGTGTACGACACGCAGAAGGCCATAGGCCTGCTCAAGCGACTTTTTGAGGACAACCTTTCTGCGGCGCTGAATATACATCGTGTGTCCGCGCCGCTGTTTGTCGAGGAGCATACGGGTTTGAACGACAACCTCAACGGCATCGAGCGCCCTGTGGAATTTCAGGTCAGGTGTACCGGCACCAGCGCGCAGGTGGTCCAGTCCCTGGCCAAGTGGAAGCGCATGGCGCTGCACCGTTACGGCTTCTACCCCGGCAAGGGCCTGTACACCGACATGAACGCCATACGCCGTGATGAGGACACGCTCGACAATCTCCACTCCATCTATGTTGACCAGTGGGACTGGGAAAAAGTCATAAATGAAAGTGACCGCAATCTCGAGTACCTGAAGGCCACTGTCAGGAGTATTGTCAAGGCTGTGTGCGACACTCAGAGCACCATGCAGGCCATCTACCCAAAGCTTACAAGCTTAGGCGCAATAAATCCCGAGGTTACGTTCGTAAGCGCTCAGGAGCTTGAGGACATGTATCCCGACAAGACCCCGAAGGAGCGGGAAAACATAATAACGCGTGAGCGCGGCACCGTGTTCGTCATGGGCATAGGCGGACGTCTGCTGTCAGGAAACAAGCATGACGGCCGCAGCCCCGACTATGACGACTGGGACCTCAACGGCGACATACTGTTCTGGAATGGGCTTTTGGGCTGTGCCTTTGAGCTGAGCTCAATGGGCATACGGGTCAATCCCGAGTCACTTGACCGCCAGCTCACCGAATCCGGCTGTGACGACCGACGTGGATTGCTATACCATCGTATGCTTCTTGCCGGCGAGCTGCCCCTGACAATCGGCGGTGGTATCGGCCAGTCCCGCCTGTCCATGCTGCTGCTTGGCAAGGCGCACATCGGCGAGGTACAGGCCTCCGTCTGGACAGAGGAGACCCATCGCCTGTGCGAGGAGAGGGGCGTGATGCTGTTGTGAGGAAAATGTCGCGGAAATGGGCTCGGATAAGCATATCCCTGATGACAGCCGGTTTGCTGTTGGCATTTGTCGGAGTGATGGCGGATACGTATATGCCCATAGTGCCCGGCTTTGCCCTTCTGGGAGCCGCGGTCGGCGTAAAGCTCACAAAGCTTCGCTGTCCATACTGCACCGCCTTTGCCACTACGCCGCAGTGGTTCGGAAACGACAACAAGAAGTGCAGAAAGTGCAAGCGGTTTATTCAGTACGACTATTAAAAAAGCAGACCCCAAAGGGTCTGCTTTTTTAATATGAAAACTCACAGGTACAGTAGGGCTTGCCCTCACCGTCGCACATCACCACGGTGCGCCGCCCGTCCGCGGCGTACAGCCTCGGATACAGCGTCTCGCCCGCCACGGCCGACTTCTTGTACTCCACCCGAAGCTGGCGGCAGTTAAGCCCGCGCGGAAGCAAATCCTCCGCGAGAACAACGTACTGCGTGTTATTTACGTGCCCGTTTGTGTCAAGCATGTGCCGCGTCACCGGAATGGCCTCGCAGGCCTCGAATTCGCCATCAACCTTTATTCTGCGCCCAGCATAGTCCATCTCAAGCGGTTCGCCTACGCCGTATTTGGGTCCGATGTCGTCTGTGACATGCGTGGGGCATCCATTGAGGTCAAGCATGGTCCATACAGAATTGGCGATAGCAAGCCGTTCGCCGGCAGGTGTTTCGAGCAGAAAATTTCGCTTTCCGATAAAGCCGCCTATAGCGTAGGGATTTGTGATTATTTTTACTTCTTCGTAAAAGTCCGGCATACGTGAAATAATAACCTGCCAGCCCGTGAGCACCCATACCATCCCGCGCCGACGCAGCTCGCCGATAGAAAGTCCGCTGTCGGTACTGTGAAAGGTGGCGCAGTCCTGAAAATAGTTGAGCAGCCCCGCAAGACTCAGACGCCCCGTGCTGTCGGTCTCGCTGTATCTTACCCTCTCGGAAAAATCGTACATCCTTATGCCTCCTTATGTATGCTTACACATAAGCCGCGGGTCAGGGCAGGGACAACGCGATAAGATCTGACGCATCATACCGGTTGTGGCCTTGCAGGCTCTTTTGTATGTCCAGCACCTGACGGCTTCCTCCAGGGCTTTTCCATGATTGTCCGCGAAGAGGTCACGGACATAGGTGTTGTACTCAAACTGCCTGTCAATCTGTGCTTTTCCGCGCTTCCTTTCCGCGGCGATTGCGTCCGCGTATGTTTTTCCCCGATTGCTTTTCGGCCATTTCTGAAAAGCAATGTTAAACGTAAACCGAGGACCGGTTTTTTCTGAAAAAACGCTCGGTGCGCCTCAGAGCAGACAAAATTGGCCAGTATAACGTCAGCTTCACTGACAGCGGCGGCAGCTCGTGCCCTTTTGCCTTTGCGGGCGGGACCGCCGTTGCTTCCCCGTGTCAAGGTAGTGGGCAATCCTCTCGGTGAGGTCAATTTTATCGCCGAAGGCAGGCGGCCCGTTTTCCCTGCAAAAGTCTGCCGGCTCGTCCTTAGGATAGTAGAAGCTGCGAAAGGTCCTGCTGTCCAGCTGCCTGCTCAAAGCCGGCCTGTCCATGCCTTGCACCTCAAGAAAGTAAAATTTCCGCATAAACGGGGCAGCCCCGAAAAGCGAAGAAATTCCCTGTCCGGCGCAGTTTTCGCCGCAAGGCGGAAACGGAGCGGTAAAGGGAATTTCCGAGTGTTGGAGCAGGTAATGGGAGTCGAACCCACCTCCTCAGCTTGGGAAGCTGATGTTCTACCGATGAACTATACCTGCAATTTTACTGAAATTCATTAATACCATGTCAGAAAAACGGACACGGCATAATTGACTATGAGCGTATGTGTAGCCAAAAATCAAGCATAACATTTAACTTACAGGTATTATAGCACAAAACAAAATAGAATTCAATAGCAAAATCGTCAAAAGACGTATTTCGTGTATGCCTCGCGCAGAGACGAACTGAGCCTGCGCGACACCGGTACGCGCCGCCCGTCGGACAGCAGCAGATCCGTCGTACTCAGACCGCTTACATAGTCCAAATTGACGATATATGCCCTGTGCGGCGAGAAAAAACGTGAATCTCCCTCAAGATGTTCGAGTAACGAGGCCAAAGTGTCAGAAGTCTCCAAGGTATTGCCGCCGGCAAGCGTGCATATCCGCTTATGGTTCTGGCTTTCCACCAGTACCAGCTCCTGCAGCGAGACCTTACGAAGGCCGTCGCGTGTTTTGAGCAGCAGTGAAGGTGAGGCTGCCGAGGAGGCGCTCTTGATTGCCGTGAGCAAAGCACTGTCAAAAGCGGTTTTCTCTACCGGCTTGAGCAGGTATCCGGATGCACCGACGGAGAAAGCGTCAAGCGCGTATTCGCGTGAGGAGGTCAAAAATACAATTACAGCAGATTCGCTGCGCTTGCGTAACAGACGTGCCAGCTCCATGCCGGTCATGTGCGGCATTATAATATCGAGCAGGTACATATCAAAGCCGCCCTGCGCCTCCAGCGCGTCAAGCAGGTCATAGGGCGAACTGAAAGCCTGCATACGCAGTGCAAGCTCAGGATGCTCCCTGTCAAACTGCTCTGCCAGCACTCTGACGCACTCAAGCGCCACAGGCTGGTCGTCGCATACACAAAGCTTAAACAAATATGCACCCTCTTTCCTGAAATTTTCTGTATTTGCCGGAGCCATGCCCTGCTTGCAAAACAGACCTTTTGGGACAAAACACAAAAAATATATAATGTCAAAAAGTACACTTTTTGACAAATAAAAATAATTTGATTTTTTTGTCGAAACAGGCTTTATTTTCCTCGAAAGTGCTCGATATATAGAAAAAGAAGGATAGAAAACTCTGCTTTCAAAAAGTGTACTTTTTGAAAACGGGGCTTTTTGGCTTTTATCCCCGAATTTCGGTGTGAATTACAGATGAAGTATATTATAATATTCTAAGAATTGCAAGTGCAGCAGGGAAAAAATTGCAGCAAATAATTCAAATTATATGTGATTGTGAACTGAAATTGCCTGTATTTTCCCCGGGGAGCTGCGCAAAATCATGTTTGACGAGAGGATAGAAGATAAAAGATAGGCTTGCTCAAGGCTGTATTTCCCAGGCAATGGAGTATGCTGCCCTCAATACCGATGAAGCCTCTGAACATACATAAAAACACCTATGACCGCCTGCGCATGTATGCGGCTTCGCATCGCACGCCGCGCGGAGGGGGCGGGGACGTGCCGCGACAACAGCCGCCATGTACATGCCATTGCCCCCGAAGCCTTAGAACGGATTCGGGGGCAATTTGCGCCGCTTCGGGCACCGCAAACTGTGAGCGGATGGCAGCGGTATCGGGGGCAGTGCTTTTCATGCCGAATTTTACGCAGTTCACGCGGGGACAGAGATGCAAAGGCAGGAAAATGGTATGATGTACTCGGTAAAATTATAACTGTGCCGCGGGGCGCTTACATACGCTGTAGGAATAAGCTGGAAATCATTACCGAGCTTTGTTATACTGTAAATGTCATAAAAATCTCTGCGCCGCGCGGACGGGGCGGGAAAGGGAGAAAATGCGGCATGAACAGGAGAATAATTACACAGTCAGAGCTCGCAGGCTTTTCGGAAATGCTCAGGCGGGAGGAGCGCAGCGGAGGCACATCGGAGAAATATATGCGTGATGTCAGGGCGCTGGCGCTCTGGCTGGATGGCAGGGAGGTCTCGGCTTCGGCAGTCTCGGCTTGGAAGGAGCAGCTTCTACACGCGGGTTACGCGCCGGCGACGATCAACTCCATGCTCTCGGCTGTTAACAGTTTTTTGCGCTGTCAGGGCTGGAACGACTGCCGGACGCGCTTTCTGAAAATACAGCGCCGTATTTTCCGCAGCGCGGAAAGGGAGCTTACGCGCGATGACTACGGGCGCCTGCTTCGCGCTGCATCCGGCGCGGGGCTGGGAAGACTGGAGCTTCTGCTGGAGACAATCTGCGCCACCGGCATACGTGTGTCGGAGGTGCGCGCAATAACCGTGGAAGCGGCGCGGAGGGGACGGGCGGAGATTTACCTCAAGGGAAAGATACGCACCATACTTCTTCCGGGCAAGCTGTGTCGAAAGCTTCTGAAATACGCAAAAAAAGAAAAAATTGCCTCCGGCGAGATTTTTCTCACAGGTGGCGGAGCGGGTATGTCCAGGCAGCAGATATGGCGTGAGATGAAACGGCTGTGCGCTGCGGCGGGCGTGGCGAAGAGCAAAGTATTTCCGCACAACCTGCGCCATCTATTTGCTACGGTGTTTTACAGGGCGA
>CATJWG010000074.1 GCA_949744165.1 uncultured Eubacteriales bacterium
AGTGGGAGCGCAATCAGGACATTCTCAAGGCTGCGATTACCGACATGGGCAAGGACTTCGTAATAAACGAGGGCGACGGCGCGTTCTACGGACCGAAGCTCGATTTCCACTTGGCTGACTCTCTGGGCCGTACCTGGCAGTGCGGCACGATACAGCTTGACAGCCAGCTTCCCGAGCGCTTTGAGCTTGAGTACACCGGCGCGGACGGCGGGAAGCACCGCCCCGTGATGATTCACCGCGTGGTGCTCGGCTCCATTGAGCGCTTCATCGGCGTCATCACCGAGCACTTTGCCGGCGCGTTCCCGACCTGGCTTGCCCCTGTGCAGATAAAGGTTATGAACATCACCGACCGCACGGCCGAGTTCGCAAAGTCCGTATGTGAGCGTCTGGGCGTGGAGGGACTGCGCGCCGAGTGCGACCTGCGCAACGAGAAGATAGGCTATAAGATACGCGAGGCCCAGATGCAGAAGATACCCTACATGCTTGTTGTCGGCGACAAAGAGGCGGAATCCGGCGCCGTTTCCGTGCGTACCCGCGGCGGAGTTGACATGGGCGCGATGCCGCTGGATGAGCTTATTGAGAAAATACGTCAGGAAGTACGCGAACGGGCCAGATAATGGCCGTTTTACGGAACAGGAGGCGTGAATCCGCGACAAATGCAGGTTGACAATAATCGACAACTGGGGTATTATATTTAACTGGAAATTTTCATAAAACAGAGGTAATTCCCTATGAAGCGATATATTTCATTTCTGCTTGCACTTACCCTCCTGCTGTGCCTTTGCGCATGTACGACGAGACCGGAGCAGACGCAGGAGAGCCCTGAGCCGAGCGCGGACGTGACGAACGGGCCAAAGACGAGCCCGAAACCGACCGCCACGCCCAAGCCTACGCCTACGCCTGTTGTGGAGACCGAGCCGCCCTACCGCGATTTCTTCACCGGCGAGGGACTGGACAAGCCCGACTATACCCGCCCATTTGCGGTGATGATAAACAACATTAACGTTGCGCAGCCTCAGTGCGGAATCGGCGACGCGGATATCATTTATGAGGTGCTGGCCGAGGGCGGAATCACGCGCATGATGGCGATTTTCTCCAACATCAAGGACGCCGGCAAGATTGGCAGTATGCGCAGCATACGTACCTATTATGTTGACATTGCCATGTCCTACGGCGCCGTGGCCGTTCACGCGGGCTACAGCCAGCAGGCGTATCAGCGCATAGTCTCCAACGGTGTTAACAACATCGACGGCGTGACGGGCTCCTATTCTTCCAAGACCTTCTACCGCGACCCCGACCGCATGTACGCCGGCCTTGAGCACTCCATGTTTACCTCCGGAGAGAGGCTATACGACTGCGCTGAGGGACTGGAATACCCGCTGACTGTGGGGGAGGACTACGAGACGGGCCTTAACTTCGTCAAGGACGGAACGCCTGAAAAGGGAAGCAGCGCGGAGAAGATTGAGGTCGATTTCAGCGGCTACAAGAGCAGCAAGCTGACATATCACGAGGACACGGGCCTGTACACGATGGTGCAGCACGGCAGCGACTATGTAGACGGCAACAACGACGAGAGCGTGACGTTTACCAACGTGATTGTGCTCTCGGCCGCGACAAGCGTTATCGACAGCGCCGGACGCCTGGACGTGACGCTCACCGGAGAGGGCACGGGCTGGTACGCCAACGGCGGCAAGGTTGTTGAGATAAAATGGAGCCGCGAGGGCCTGACCGACCACTTCGTCTACACTCTGACCGACGGCACCCCGCTGGAGATAGGCGTGGGCAAGAGCTATATAGCCATAATCGCCACCAACGGCGGCGAGGCTATATTTGAATAACGCAAGAGCGTTTCAAAAAAGTGGCTGCAGCCACTTTTTTGAAAGAGCCTCGCTTCGCTGAAGCGTCTGCGACTCGCTAAGAGCCGCCGCTTTGCGGCGGTTGTTCGCTTGCGTGGCGTCTGCGGGCGCTCATCGGTTGTCCGCTGGAAGCGGACAATTCGATGCTAATTACGCGCAAAGTGATTTTCCGACGCACATGCCGCCGGAAAAAAGATTCAATTTCATTTGCGGCGTGCGCGCCGCGAAATCTGCGAGGCTTCTTTGACAGTCTGAAAATGCAGACGGCTTTTTAGCTGTCTGCATTTTATATTATTTGTGGGGGAGGAAATTTTTGTGCGGTACTATGCAGCCGGAATATTGTTTCCGTATTTACAATGCTGTATAATAACATAAATATGCAAGCCGTGCTTTGCGAAAAGCACAATATTTTGCAGTAACGAAAGGAGAACTCCCCATGAAAAAACGCCTGCTTTCCCTTGCACTTGTGCTCGTTCTCTGTCTGTCCCTGCTGCCCGCGGCGCTGGCGGACGAAAAGCCGCCGCTGTGTGATGTCTACCAGTGCGACGGGTTCTATATCACGGCCAAACCCTACAAGCTCAACTCCACCAAGTACAAGCTTCTCGAGACCAATGCCACTACCTATCACTTTTATGACAGTCATATCCTTGTGGAGACCGCCAACGTGGACGAAAACTACGTCAACCGCCGGTTTGTGCAGGAACTCAACCTGGCGGACAAGGACGGCAATATCGTCCTGCCGGAGGGCAGCATGTATTATAAGGCCGGAGACTTCACTAGCTATCTGAAAACCGGCCGTTATGGCCCCTCGGAGGGCCTGATGGCCTTCTGGGACGGCAAGTCAACAGGCGACAACAGCGACAATCTGCTGATGGGCTTTATGGACTATCAGGGAAATGTGGTCATCCCCTGTCAGTTCGACTTTAGACGTACCAACGCCTTCCATGACGGTTTTGCCGTAGTAGAAACTAAAGATGAACGCGGAGATTATACCGGGCTAATCGACAAAACCGGCAGGGAACCCTTTAAGGCAAGGGTGGTTGGCCCCGACGGGTGGAACATAGCCGTCTACACATTCCTCGGCAGTTCTAATTCTTTTGGCCACGGTCTGATCTCCGCTTATAGAATAGACTATGACGCCGAAACCGTTACGCATGGTTATGTCGATGGCCGGGGAAACATGGTACTTCCCCTGGTCACCATGGATGAAAGCGTTTACAAAAGCATCCATAGTGACTATTGGACGGCCTATGCGGAAGGCAAAATAGACGGCTATCTGATGCCGACGCAGAACGCTTGGAGCCGGTTCTCCGATGACGGCTACGCCGTGGTATTCGACCTGCGCTCCGGCGACCAGCTGGCCTACGCCTACGCCATCATCGACACCTCCGGCAATGTGGTGGGCACCTTCCGGGATATGGAACCCTACGGCGATGCCACGTACGGCGGATTCCACGACGGATTGCTGCATGTGCGCTTCATCGACAACCGGGGCAACACAGACGGCAGCGGCTATATCGACACCACCGGCAACGTGGTGTGGCGCGAGGACACCTTTAACATGGGCGCCGGCAACGATTACAGCTGCGGCGTTATGGTAACGAGTGGTTCCCGAGTTTTGGACAAAGGCGGAAATGTCTTGATACCCAAGGGAATCTTTGAGGATATGCGCAGTTTCCACGATAACCTCAGCTTGGCCTATGTTGGCGCACAGCCCTACGTCCTGGAGATCCACCAGGGCACCTACAGCGGTTCCGGCACGGTCTATGATCCCCGTAACAGCACGTCCACTCCTACCCAGCCCACAGCTCCCGCCAAATATACCGCCAGCGCCCCGTCCACCGGAACCACCACAGTACAGGACGACGGAGAGACGAAAACTGTACTGCTCTACCCCGCCGGTACGGTCATCACCCTGAGCGATGGGTATGAGTTCAGCTCCATCGAGAACCTCTCCAGCGGCCACTTGCTTTCCACCGCCGGTCTGAAGTCCTTCTCCCTTCCGAACGACGGCGCGGTGTACCAGATGTTCATTGTAACTGGATCCGGCGCCTCGGAATATGTATACGCCAAGGTGGAGGGAGGCGCCGCGCCCAGCCAGCCTGAGACGCCCAAAAACTTGGCCTACGCCTCCACCCAGACGGTGACTGTGAACGGGAAAGCGGTGGAGTTCCAGATGTACGCCCTCAAGGACGCGCAGGGCAACCCCACAAACTACGTCAAGCTGCGGGATATTGCCAGCGTGGTAAACGGCACGAAGGCCCAGTTTGAGGTGGGCTGGGATGGCGCTGTGAACATCGAGACGGGCAAGGCCTACACCGCCAACGGCACGGAGATGAAAACGCCATATTCCGGCGACCGGGCCTATTCTCCCGCCACGGCCGCGACCAATGTCAACGGCAGCGCGGCCAGCCTGGAGGCCATAGTCCTCACCGACGACGCCGGAGGGGCATACACCTATTACAAGCTCCGCGACCTCGGCAAGGCCTTGGGCTTCAACGTAGATTGGTCCGCGGAAAAGGGCGTGTTCGTGGAGACGGATAAGCCCTATTCGGGGACGTAAGCAGCAACGCGTACAGCAAATAAAGAACAGAGACGGCTTTTGGGCCGTCTCTGTTCTTTTAAGCAAGTGGTGGGGGACCAGATGCCTCAGTGCGGGGAAGCCGCTTTTGATTAGCGGATTACCGCCTCGTGGGATGCCTTGAGCGCTTTTAAAATCTCCGCCACGGCGGCGTCGGCGTGCTCGTCGGTGAGGGTCTGCTCGTCGGAGCCGAGGGTCAGGGAGAAGGTGACGGACTTAAGTCCTGGAGCTATGGGAGCTCCGGTGTACACGTCCACAAAGTCGCAGGAGCGCAGATACTCCCCGCCGCTTGCAAGAATAGTCCCGCGCAGGGACGCGGCGGTCACGGCGGAGGAAACGACCACGGACAAATCGCGCGTGGTGGACGGGAAGCGCGGCAGGGGCTTGTACACGGGGCGGCCGCCGCGGTTTTCGAACAGCGCGTCAAAGCTCAGCTCGGCGCAGAAAAGTCCGCAGTCCACGCCGTAGTTCCCGCACACGAGCGGATGCACCTGGCCGAGCACGCCGGCGCGCACGTCGCCGATGTACACTGCCGCGCAACGGCCCGGATGGTAGGAGGGATTGTCACGCACGGCCTCAAAGCGAACCCTGCCGGAAACGCGGGCGGAGTCAAGAAGCAGCTCGACCCAGCCCTTGAGCGCGAAGAAGTCCATATCCTCGCCGTAAGCGCCCAGACTGAGCACCATCGGCTCGTCAGCCCGGCCGTCGGCGCGCTTGAAATAGACCTTGCCCAGCTCGTAGAGCTTGGCGGACCTGCTGCGGTAGTTGTAATTTCGCGCCAGCACCTCGAGCATGGAGGGCAGGGCTGTGGTGCGCATTATCGACGTGTCCTCACCCAGGGGGTTGAGTATGCGCAGCGTATCGCGCAGGGGGGAGTCGTCCGGAAGGCGTATTTTGTCAAAACATGATGGGCTGGTGAAGGAAAAGCTGATTATCTCGCTGAGACCCAGCGAGCGGCATACGCCGCCGAGCAGGTGCTGGAACTGCTGGTTTTCGCTGTAGGACCCGCAAGAGACGCCGCCGCCGGAAAAGGCTGTGGGAATGTTGTTGTAGCCATAAAAGCGCGCGACCTCCTCGGCAATGTCGGCGTTGTGCTCAACGTCGCTGCGCCAGGACGGGACCAGAATCGTGTCCCCAGCCAGGCCGAAGCCGAGCTCGAGCAGAATTTTCCGCATCGTGTCCTCGCCGATATCGGTGCCCAGCAGGGCGTTGACCTTTGCCGGCTCAAGCTTTACGGTGGTTTGCTTAATCTCACAGGGCACAACGTCTATGATGCCGCCGACAACCTCACCCGCACCGAGCACCTCTACGAGCTCGCAGGCGCGCTGTACGGCCTTCATGGTGTTGGCGGGGTCTAACCCTTTCTCATAGCGCGCGGAGGCGTCTGTGCGCATTCCAAGGGCTGTGGCGGTGCGACGAATTGATGCGCCGCTGAAATTGGCCGACTCGAACAGCACCATTGCGGTATTGCCCACAATCTCGGAGTTGGCGCCGCCCATTACTCCGGCCACGCCCACGGGCTTATGCGTGTCGCAGATGCACAGCATGTTTTCGCCGAGCGCACGCTCGGCGCCGTCGAGCGTCTGTATGCTCTCGCCGGAGCGGGCGCGGCGGACGTGAATCTCGCCGTCGTCGACGCAGGCGAAGTCAAAAGCGTGCATAGGCTGTCCGTACTCCAGCATAACATAGTTTGTGATATCGACGATATTGTTTATTGGTCTCATGCCGGCAGCGCGAATTCTCCGGCGCATCCACTCGGGGGAGGGCTCAATTTTCACGTTGCGGACCATACGCGCGGTGTAGCGCCGGCAAAGCTCAGGCTCCTCGATGATAACGCGGGACAGCTCGTTTACGTCGCCGCCGGCCTCGGCCCTGACAGCGGGCTCGTGGAGGCAAAGCTCCTTGCCGAAGGTTACGGCGGCCTCGCGTGCCAGACCAATCATGCACAGGCAGTCGGGACGGTTGGGGGTTATCTCGAACTCGACCACGTGGTCGTCCAGGCCCAGCACTCCGCGGATGTCATCGCCGGGGGTGCAGGGCTCCTGAAGGACAAAAATGCCGTCGTCAATACAGTGGGGGAATTCCCTCTGCTCGGCGTGAAGGGCGGCAAGGGTGCAGATTTCCCGTGTTTCGGTGTTGTAGGCGACCAGGTCGCCGAAATGGAGGTTCCGGCAGTCCGTCACCAGCGTAGTGCCCGCGGGGACCTGCGCGCCGTCCTGATCCTCGGCCCAGACAAGGGCGCAGGACCATTTGCCGCCTCCTGCGCTTTCAACCTTTCCGACGCCGGCGCAGACTACCTTGCCGAAAATTATGTCACCGGGCTTTATGTCAGGCGAAACGGAGGGCTTTTCGGGGTCGATGGGGTGATAGTCGTTCAAAAGCGCGGCAGCTTTTATTTCGCCGTAGGGGTAGTCGTGCGTGGTCAGGTTCAGCTCACGCAGCGAGCAGAGCATACCGTCGCTCATTACGCCGCGCAGCTTTCCCCGCGTTATCTTCTTTCCGCCGGGAAGGACGGAATTGTGCAGCGCCGCGGGCACCAGGTCGCCGGCGTGGATATTCCATGCGCCGGTGACAATCTGCACGGACTCGTCGCGGCCGGCGTCCACCTGGCAGACCCACATGTGGTCAGAATCGGGGTGGCGCTCCATGGACAGTATGCGTCCGACGACAACATTCTTTATCTCCGCTCCAAGGTCCTCCGTGACCTCCACCTTGGAGCCCGAGAGGGTCATAGCCTCGGCAAACTCACGGTCGCTGCATTCCTCAAGACTCAGGTCCACAAACTCCCTGAGCCAGTTTCTTGAAAGCTTCATTGTTTTTTCTCCTCCCTTCGTCAGAACTGCGTGAGAAAACGGATGTCGTTTTCAAAGATAAGGCGCAGGTCGTTTATCTTGTACTGTCCCAGCGCCAGGCGGTCAAGTCCCATGCCGAAGGCCCAGCCGGAGTATTCGTCGGGGTCTATCCCGCAGCCGGAGAGCACCTTCGGGTGCACCATGCCGGCGCCGAGAATCTCAATCCAGCCCTCGCCCTTGCAGGTCGGACAGCCCTTACCGCCGCACTTGTGGCACTGGATGTCCATCTCGCAGGACGGCTCGGTGAAGGGGAAGTGGTGCGGACGAAAGCGCGTTACAGTGCTCTGACCGTAAATTTTCTGCACGATGAGGTTGAGCGTGGCCTTCAGGTCGCCCATGGTGACTCCCCTATGAATGACCATGCCCTCAATCTGGTGGAACATGGGCGAGTGCGTGGCGTCCACCTCGTCCTTGCGGTAGACGCGGCCGGGGGCAATCATGCGTATGGGCAGCGAACGGGTCTCCATGGCGTGAATCTGTATGGGAGAGGTCTGGCTGCGCAGCAGCACGCTTGAGTCCTCGGTGAAGTAGAAGGTGTCCGTCCAGTCGCGGGAGGGGTGGTCCTCGGGGGCGTTGAGCTTGGTGAAGTTGTACTCGGCAAGCTCAATCTCCGGCCCGTCTAAAATCTCAAAGCCCATGCCGACGAAGATGTCCTCAATTTCGTCGAGCACGCTGTAGATGGGGTGGCGGCGGCCGAGCTCGGGCCGGCGGCCGGGGATGGTAACGTCCAGTGTTTCAGCCTCAAGCCGGCGCTCGAGCATGCGCGCACCGATGATTTTTTTGCGCTCGTCGATTTTGGATTCAAGACAGGCGCGAACGTCGTTGGCAAGCTGGCCGATAACGGGACGCTCCTGGCTGGAGAGCTTACCCATCTGCTTTAGTATGGCTGTCAGCTCGCCCTTTTTGCCGAGATATTTGATGCGCAGGGCCTCCAGCTCCTCGGGCTCCTGGGCGCTTGCAATGGCGTCCAGCGAGCGCTGCCTGAGCTGGCTGAGTAGTTCTTTCATTGTATCTCTCCTTGGAAAATTATTTTGTGCTGTAAAAACAGGGGACCCCGGTGTTTAAAAATAAAAAATGTCCCCGTCCCATAACAGGACGAAGACAGCATCTCCGCGGTACCACCCGAATTCGGCGCGTAGGCGCCGCTCTTGAACGCTTTAACGGGCGTACCCGCCGGGGATTGGCCGGAGCTCACGGGCGAACCGGACGACTTCACCACGGAGCGCTCTCAGCCGGCGGCGGCTCCTCTCTGGCGTGGGTATACGGCG
>CATJWG010000075.1 GCA_949744165.1 uncultured Eubacteriales bacterium
GATTTTTTCGTCTATATTATAGAAATTATGAAAAATTTTTAAAATTTGGCTTTTATGATGAAAATATTATGTAAATCGTGCTATAATGGAAAATACATAGATTTATATTTCATGGCACAGGGAAAAATATTATTGTAAACTTCACAAGAATCATGGGGGGACAAGTATGAAAAACACACTTAACCGTATGCTATGCCTCTTTTTGGCGGTAATTATGACTTCAGGGCTTGCCGCAGGCGCGCTTGCCGTTGAGGACAGTACAGGCTCTCCGCCGGCTGAAGCTCCGGTAAACGACACTCAAATAGCCATAAAAGAAGACAAGCTGTCTGCGTTTGTCGGAGATGAAATCGAGCTTGAGTATGTTATAAGCCCCGACACCTACTCCGGAAAAGTCACGTGGACCAGCAGTGACGAAACTGTGGCCACCGTGAAGGACGGAGCCGTAACCGTCATTGCCGCGGGGCAAACTGAAATTACCGCAACTCTCGATGAAGACAGCGGCAGCTCAGACTCCTGCATAATCACGGTTTCCGAGGACAAGGTAAAAAGCTTCAAGGTTTCCTGCCCAGATTACAACATCAGCAGCGGCGGCGCCATGACCATCACCGGCAGGGCAAGCTTCACTCTCGTCGGCACTACGACATACGCCAGCGGCGAGGAAAAGGATGGGGCCGCATGGGGTGAAATCGGCGATTTATTTGTCGTTAAAAGAGAAAATGACTCCGGTACATTTGTCACAGTAGGCCCCGGCACCACAAAAATCGAAGTCATATGTCCAAAAGATGAAAGCAAGTCTCAGACAATCACCGTCACCGTCAAAGACACCCCGCTCAAGTCCCTTACCATCACCGGCGACAGAGTTGCCAGCGGCAAGGCCTCCATGGACGTCGGCGACACGCTCAAGCTCGGCGCGGATAAGCTCCCCGAGACCTCCTTCAACGACGACCCGATAGAGTGGAGCTCCGCCGACGAGAAAATTGCCTGGGTGGATAAGGACGGCACGGTCACCGCTGTCAAAAAGGGTACGGTAAGAATAACCGCAAAATGCGCAGGCAAATCTTCCTACATCACCGTAACCGTCTCCGATCCCTCCGCCGATATAACAGACACCGCTACGCGCGGAAAAAATCTCTCCTTCAGCGACATATACAGCGACCTGCGCAGCAAATTCAGGGGCGTTTACGGCCTGAATCCCTCCGACAGCGCCATCGTCAGGTTCTCGTCCATCGGCAGCAGCACCTGTGGCACGCTTTACACCAAGTCGTCCGGCTCAACCAAGGTTGCGAAAAATACAGACTATAAGCTCTCCGCGGTCAAAAGCTTCTCCTTCACGCCCAGTTCCGTCGGCGATTATGAGATGAGCTACACCCTCAACGACGGTGGAAGCACAGTCTCCGGAACCATCATCATAACCGTCACCGGCTCCACATCCTGCGACATCACAATAAGCCTCAAGGACGACAGCTCCTACACCTTTAACTCCACCTCCACGCTTGACAAGGTGTCCGCTTCCTCGTCCATAAGCTCCGAAATTAAAGACGCCAGCGGCTCAAGCTACAGCTACATCGTCTTTGATACTCCCAGCTCCTCCAGCAAGAAAATCGGCACGCTGTATCCCGACTCCACGAAGAAGGAGGACCTTGACGACTACTCCTCCTACTGCTCGGGCTCTAAGGGCACCTCGGCTCAGAGCCCTGTGTCCAAGCTTCATTTTGTCCCCAAGCGCGAGGGCACCTATGAAATAGGCTACACCGCCTATGACTCAAAGGACAACGAGCTGTGCTCCGGCGACCTTGTCATCGAGGTCGGCAACACCGACGACGCCACGATTACAATCACGCTCGACGACAAGGACAACTACACCTTCTCGGACAGGACAAAGAAGAACAAGGCCAGCGCCGAGTCCATAATCGAGGACGCGATATACGATGAAGCAGGCAAAAACTACAGCTACATCCAGTTCGGCTCCGTATCCTCCGGCAGCAGCGTGGGCACGCTCTACTCCAATTCCAGAAAAACCTCCATCAGTACCAGCCGTGAGTACAGCCGTTCCTCCAGCGCCAGCTACAGCGTCGGCGACCTGTACTTTGTTCCCGAAAAGGCCGGCACCTATGTCCGAAGCTTTACCGCCTACGACTCAAGCGACCGCGAGCTGCTTGACGGCACGCTGAAGATAGTCGTACCCGGCGGCACATCGAGCTCAGATGAGATGGACATATACTTCAACACCACAACCGGCAGCACCATCACACTTGGCGAGGACGTGTTCGCGAGCTGGTTTCGCCAGCAGAAGGGCTCGAGCTACAAGCTCGCCTACGTCACCTTTGACGAGGTCAGCCGCGACTACGGCACCTTCAAGCACAGCAGCTCTTCATTCACGCCCGGCAGCAGCACAGAATATTATTCCAACAGCTACTCCGGCTCCACCGGCAGCAGCGCTCGATACCTCAAAAACGTGAAATACACCGCCGGCAGCTCCGTCGGATGCATTTCCGTGGACTTCACCTGCTACGGGGGCACAAGCTCATCCTCAAGCAGCACGAAAGTCAGCGGCACCTTCTGTGTCTATGTGACAAAAAACAGCGTCAAAAGCATTTCCTACGACGTAAAGTCCCCCTCGGCAACGACCCTTGACGAGAGCGATTTTGTCTCCGTGTACAAAAACGCCATGTCGTCCAGCTCCTCAACCACCAAATATTACATTGAGCTGCTCGAGATTCCCTCCAAGGGTACGCTGCACTACAACTACACCAGCTCCAGCAAAACCGGCACCAAGCTCACAAGCAGTAATTTTGACGACTACAAATTTCATGTCAACTACAGCAGCTCCTATGACAGCGTCGAGGATTTGACCTATGTGCCCGCAAACAACGGTACCGGCAGCGCGACTGTGCGCTATCTCGCCTACGACGCGGACGGAGAGCCTATGTATGTCGGCAGTATCAACTTCAGCTACGGCAAGGACCATACCGCAACCATCACCTGCGGCGCGGACGGCTACACCTTCAAGCTCTCCGACTTCTATTCCAGCGGCGACAAAGACCCCGTAGCCTACGTCACGCTTCGCCAGCCCAACAGCGGCGAGCTCATGCTCAACTATGTAAACGGCCGCGGCGTCCCGCTCGACCCCACTGTGCGGCTGTACACCACCAAACCGAGCAGCGGAGCCTATCCCGTCAGCGCGCTGACATATATCCCCAAGGCCGGAGCCAGCGGCGACGTGACGCTTGAATACACCGCCGTAACCGAGTCCGGCAGCAGCACCAGCGGCACCATGACCGTCAAGATTACCGGCAAGAAATCCTCCTCGCGCTTTAAGGATGTCAACGCCTCGGGAACCGGCTCCTGGGCCGCAGATTCGATTGACTTCGCTTACAAATGGGGCCTTGTAAACGGCACCGGCGACGACACCTTCTCGCCCGACAGCACCATGAGCCGCGCCATGCTCGTGACGATACTCTACCGCGCCGCCGGCAGCCCCAAGGTCAGCGGCACCTGCAAGTTTAACGACGTACCCGCCGACGCATACTATTACGACGCGGTTATATGGGCCTCTGACAACGGTATAGTAACCGGCACATCCTCGACAACCTTCAGCCCCAACCGAGACGTAAACCGCGAACAGGTCGCCGCCTTTCTCCACCGCTTTGCAAAATACAGCGGGGATAGCGTCTCCACCTCCGGCTCGCTAAGCGGCTATACCGACCAGTCGTCAGTCAGCAGCTACGCCATAGAACCCATCACCTGGGCCGTGCAGCGCGGCTACATCACCAGCGCGAGCGCCACAGACAGGGTTTTAAGCCCCGGCGGCAACGCTACCCGGGCTCAGGTCGCTGTAATGATACACAGATTTTTGACCTATTAAAGAAGCGGCAATGCCGCTTCTTTAATAGGGGATTGGCTTCACGCGACGGGTTTTGCAATAATTTACACGAGGTAATTTAATGAAACGATTTATATCCTTTTTTCTCTGCATTATTCTTGCTTTTTCGCTCTCCGGCGCGGCTTTGGCGGACGAGGGCCGATTTGACCATTTTCTGTCCGCCAAAGAGTGGACCGACGGCGTGTTCACCGACGTGCGTTCCACGGACTGGTTTTACGACAGCGTAAGGTCGGCCTACCGCATGGGCCTTTTCAGCGGCACACAGAAGGGGCTTTTCAGTCCCTACAACGACGTGTCCATCGCCGAAACCATTGCTCTGAGCGCACGCATACACAGCCTGTACACCCGCGCGCACACCGATTTCCCCGCCAGCTCCCCCTGGTACAAAGCTTATGTTGATTACGCGCTCGAAAATAAAATAATTACCGAACCGTATGACAACTACAATGCCAACGCCATGAGATACGAATTTGCTTCCATACTCGCCCGTGCCCTGCCGCCGGAGGAGCTGGCGGCAATAAATACTGTTGAAAACGGCTCGATACCCGATGTGCCCTACTCCAGGAACTATGCCGGCTCGGTCTACCGTCTGTACAGGGCCGGCGTGCTCACCGGAAGCGACGAAAACGGCAGCTTTCTGCCATATAACAACATCTCCCGCGCCGAGGCCGCGGCCATAGCTGAGCGCATAACGCTTGCGTCCCAGCGCAAAACTCTGCTGCTGACCGCTCCAGAAAGGCCGGAGCTGAGCGGCGAGGAGATTTTCGCTAAGTGCTCCTCCGCTGTATTTTATATCGAGATGTTCGACGAAAAGGGCGAGCACGCAGCCAACGGCAGCGGCTTTTTTATCGACGGCGACGGCACCGCCGTGACCTGCTGGCACGTGTTGTCGAACGGAGTCAGCGCAAAGGTTGCCATACCCGGTATGGACAAGATATACACGCTTGAGGGCGTTTACGACTACAACCCCCTCAACGACTGGGCGTTGGTGAAAATCGGCGGTCTGGACGAGGGCGAGCAATTTTCCTACCTTGAGCTCGGCGACGCGAAAACAAACGCCGGCGGCGCGTCGGTTTATGCTTTCGGCAGTCCGCTCGGAATACAGAACACCATCACTCAGGGGCTTATCTGCAACCCCTCTCGCATTGAGGACGGCACAAACTTCATCCTCTTCAGCGCCGCTATCTCCAGCGGCAGCAGCGGCGGAGCGCTGATAAACAAATACGGTGAAGCCATAGGCATAACCGCGGCGACCTATGTCTACGGTCAAAACCTGAATCTGGCAATAAACCTCTCATACCTCGACGGCGCGGCGCGCGGCGCTATCACGCCTCTGCCCGACGTTATAGCGGCGGAACGGGCAAACGCAAAACCTGCGGAGACGCCGTCGGCCGAAAATTCTCCGTTATAAATAAAAACCCGGCCTTTTGGCCGGTTTTTTATCACGTAAAAGCACTTGATATCTGCGCGTATCTGCGCTATAATTTTCTTGGATATACTCGCGGGGTAAAGATTTTTCTGCTCCTTCGCCGGAATGTCCGCACAAAAACCATATCTCTGACGCCGAAATTTTATTTAGGCGAAAGATACAGTTTAACTGGCCTTTCATACGTCGCTTGGGACAGCTGCATCTTTCGGGATGTGGCTGTTTTTTTGAAAGGAGGTCCGCTTTAATGAATAGCAGAGTCGCCGTGATAGGCATAATCGTCGAAAACCTTGACATGGCCGACAGGGTAAACTCCATACTGCACGACTATTCCCCCTACATTCTCGGCAGGATGGGCATACCCTACCGCGAAAAAGGCGTAAGTATTATAAGCCTGGCCGTGGACGCGCCGCAGGACGTGATAAGCACGCTGTCGGGACGTATAGGCCGTCTGTCCGGCGTCAGTGCGAAAACCGCCTACTCAAATCTGATTACAAACGCCGAAAATCAGGAAAAATAATCTGAGGTGATTTTAAGATGAAAAAATACACGAAAATAGTCTCCGTAGTTCTCATACTCTGCCTTGCCCTGAGCCTGACAGCCTGCGGCAAGGGAAAGTCCCCCGCAACCGGCAGCGACCTTAATTCCGCAACTCCCCCTGCCTCCGATACGAATGTCCGTGCGCCCGAGACTCCCTCCCCCACTCCCGAGACGCCGGAGCCGACGTCCGATCCGGCCGCGGAACCCGACAGCGGACTTCCCGTGAACGTGATGGTGCTCAACGGCACCACCGGCTTCGGCATGGCAAAGCTGATAAGCGACAGCGAAAAGGGCGCCGCCGCGCTTAACTACAGCTTTCAGGTAGAGTCCGACGCGAGCAACGTTACCGCCGCGCTGGTAAGCGGCAGTGCCGACATCGCCGCTCTGCCCACTAACGCCGCCGCGGCGCTGTATAACAAAACTGAGGGAAAGGTGCAGCTTCTCGCGCTCAACACTCTCGGCGTGCTCTACCTTGTAGCCAACAGCGAGGCCGAAAGCATTCAGTCCGTTGCCGACCTCGCCGGCAAGACCGTCTATGTTCCCGCTCAGAATCCGACCTTTATCTTCAGGTACATCTGTGAACAGAATGGGCTTGACGATGTGACTATAGACAACAGCTACGCCCAGCCGGCCGACCTGCGCACTGCTCTCGCCGCGGGTGAGATTGACCTCGCCGTACTGCCTGAGCCGATGGTTACGATTGCCCTGAGCGCCAACGACAAGCTTGTAACCGCGCTGGATCTGACCGCAGAGTGGGACGCCGCCGCGCCCACATCCGGCAGTCTTGTGCAGGGCTGCGTGGTAGTGCGTGCGGAGTTTGCCGCGGAGCACCCCGCCGAGGTTGCCGCCTTCCTTGAGGAGTATGAACATTCGATTGCATACCTCTCCTCCGACACCGCAAATGCCGCCGCGCTTATCGAGTCCACGGGCATTTTCACAAAGGCCGCCGTGGCGCAGAAGGCTATTCCCAACTGCAACGTCTGCTTCATAAGCGGCACGGACATGCTCGAGCCCATGAGCGCGTTTCTGGAGATAATGTTTGAGCTCGCGCCCGAGTCCGTAGGCGGCAAGCTGCCGGGCGAGGACTTCTACTACACGTATAAGTAAAATACACGGAGGTGCGGGGAAATGAGGCTTCTCAGGGCAGCCGGAAAAAACTTAACAGTACTTTTGTTCTGGCTGCTTGTGTGGGAGCTTCTGGCCCTGCGGGCGGGCAGCGCGCTTCTGCTGCCCGCTCCATGGTCTGTCGCGGCACGCACGCTCGAGCTGACCGGCTCGGCGCAGTTCTGGCAAATAACGGCGCTGTCGCTGGCGCGCATACTCTGCGGCGTGGCTGCTGGCGTCGCGCTCGGCACTCTGACCGCCGCGCTGACTGCGCGCTTCGCCGCCGCGCGCGCACTGCTGTCCCCCCTGCTGACGATGATAAAATCCACTCCCGTGGCTTCCTTCATTATCCTGGCCCTCATCTGGATGGGCCGAGACACCGTGCCGGGCTTCATCGCGTTTTTGATGGTCCTGCCCATGGTGTGGACCAGCGTCAGCGCCGGCATAGAGCAGACGGACGCGCAGCTTCTTGAAACGGCTCGGGTTTTCCGCTTCACGCGCCTGAAAACATGCCGGCTGGTGTACATACCATCCTGCGCGCCGTACTTCATCTCGGCCTGTCGCGCCGCGCTGGGTCTGGGCTGGAAAGCCGGCATCGCCGCGGAAATTCTCACCGTGCCGCAAAGCTCCATAGGCCGGATGCTGTACGAGTCGAAGCTCTATCTTGAGACGACGGATCTGTTCGCCTGGACCTTAGTGGTAATTTTGTGCAGCCTTGTGATTGAAAAGGTGCTCATGACTGCCGTCGGTCGCATTGGCAGGAAACATGCAAGGGGGAGCGCGCGATGATAGAAATAAAAAATCTCAGTGCTGCCTACGGAGGGAGCACTGTGCTCTCCGGCTGTTCGCTTACGGTGCCTGACGGCGCGTGCGCCGCGCTCATGGGCCCCTCTGGCTGCGGCAAGACCACGCTTCTGCGCGCCGCCGCAGGTCTGGTAAAGCCCCAGGACGGCAGCATAAACGTGCCTGGGCGCGTATCCTTTGTGTTCCAGGAGCCGCGGCTGTTTCCTTGGCTGACCGCTGTGCAGAATGTCGCCGCGGTGCTTAGCGGCCGGGTGTGCGATAACATGGACGCTGCTCTGGAATACCTGCGCCGCGCCGGTCTGGGCGGCGCCTCGGACAAGTACCCCGCCGAGCTCTCCGGCGGGATGCAGCAGCGTGTGTCGCTCTGCCGTGCGCTGGCCTACGGCGGGGACGCGCTGCTGCTCGACGAGCCGTTCAGGGGTCTGGATGACAATCTCAGGCACAATATCGCCGCGCTCATCCTTGAGCGCGCCCGCGGCAGGTCCATCCTGATGAGCACCCACGACGGGTACGAGGCGGACCTGCTCGGCGCGTCGGTTTACGAATACCATGACAAAAGGTTTGTTCCACGCAGCACAAAAAACTGCCGCAGCTAAAAGCTGCGGCAGTTTTTATTTTCACGTCCTGCGTTTCACGTTCAGGCTTGAACACACCTTCCCCAGCGTCAGCCGGTAAATACCGTACAGCAACACGGACACGCCAGCAATCACGCCGATGCTGGCAAGCAGGCCCGCTGCCTCGTCGCCCGTTATGCCGGCGGGACTGCCGTTGAAGTACATTATCATCA
>CATJWG010000076.1 GCA_949744165.1 uncultured Eubacteriales bacterium
GCCACGGGGTGGGCCTCTGTCAGCCACATCTGCAGCGGCACCAATCCCGCCTTGCTGCCAAAGCCCGCGATTATCAGCAGCGCGGAGGCGAGCACTTTTCCCTCACTCCCCGTGGTGAATACGACTCCTCCGGCGGTAAACTCAAGGCTGTCCGCGCAGCCAGAGAGCAGGAACATGCCCATGAGAGCCATCGCCGCGCCGAGAGTTGAATAGCCGAGGTATTTAAGCGCCGCAGAGCGGGAGACTCCCGTGCCGTCGTGCAGCACCAGAGGCATGCTCAAAAGGCTCATCAGCTCAAAGCACATATACAGCGTCACGGTGTTGCGCGCCATACACAGCGCCAGAAGCGCACCATAGGTGAGAATATAGAAGCCGAAGAACTGATTCTCCTTTCCCTCGTGCCTCATGTATCCGAAGGCGTGAAACTGCACAAGACACCACACCGCGGAGACAAGCAGGATGAAAAAGCGTCCCAGTCCATCCACGCCGAAGCGCAGGGGCAGGCCCGGAGCGAGAGTGAGCAGCGTGAGCTCCCCCGCTTCCGAGAACGCCGCGACACCGGCCAGAACTGCGGCGGACAACAGCGTACACGCCGTGATGCGGTGGCGCAGGTGCCTGTCCCTTATCAGGAAGGCGGCTATGCCGCCGGCAAGGCAGACGGCTGACGGCAATAAAACTGTCAATATGGCTCCCCCTTCCTCACATCAGCTCAAGCCCGCGGGTAATCAGCTCCGTCGCAGGCTGGAAGAATATTCCGAAAATCAGTACCCCCGCGATAAGCGCAATCGCCCCCGCAGCAAACGCTCTGTCTTTTTCAAGGCGCACCCGCTCCTTGGCCGGACGCCATATGGCAATCAGCGCGGGGATATAGTACATCGCGTTGAGAATCGATGAGACCGCCAGCACCAGCAAAACTACGTTTGTAGACATTTTGCCGTCCGAGATTGAGGCTGAGGCCAGCCCTAACTTGGCCGTAAAGCCCGCCAAAAGCGGCACGCCAATCATAGACAGAGCCCCAATGCCAAAGCCGATTCCGGCTAAGGGAGCGCTCCACGCGCTGCCGCGCAGGGCGGATAACTCCTTTTCGTGTCCAGCGGCACAGGACAGGCGGCCCACGCTGATGAACAGCAGGGGCTTTGTAAACGCGTGGGCAAGAATCTGAAAAATTGCCGCGGCAATCCCCGCCTCGGTGCAAAGTCCTATGCCCATAAAGACATAGCCTAACTGCGCCACTGAGGAATATGCCAACATCCGCTTGGCGTGGTACTCGCGCAGGGCGTACAGCGAGCCTACTATCATCCCCAGAAAGCCGAGCAGCAGCACCGGCGTGCCGAGCCCGAGCTCATGCACCGCCTCCAGAGAAAATACGCGAGTGAACATGGTTATCAGCAGCACGGCATAGCCCTTCAGCACCAGTCCCGACAGGATAGCGCTTGATGTCGTTGTGGCGCTGCCGTGGGCGTCCGGCAGCCAGCGATGGAAGGGGAACATCGCGCTTTTTATTCCCAGCCCCGCCGTTATCATCGCCGCGGACGCGGCAAGCGGCAGGCGGTAATCACCCGAGACCATAAGCTCCGAGAGCGCGCTGCTCAGCTGCGGCATGAGCAGATAGCCCGACAGCGAATACAGCAGAACGATTCCAAACAGGAACAGTCCCGAGCCGAGCAGGCTCATGAAAAGATAGCGTATCGTAGCCATGAGCGTGGAGCCGCTGTCTTTAGCCACCACCAGCGCGCAGGCGGAAATGGTACTTATTTCAATAAAAACATAGGCCGTGAAAATATCGTTTGTAAATGTCAGTACCAGAAGCGAAGCCAGCACCATGTTGAGCATCACGCAGGCAAGGCCCATTTTTTTGTCTTCCACGTCATGGAACATGTCGCGCCGTCCTCCGAGCATGGACAGAGCCTGCACCGAGGAAAAACACACGGCCAGCAGCGCCTGCATCGGCCCGAAGCGTATCTCGTTGCCCAGAGGTGCGGGAAATTTACCCATAGTGAAAGCCACGGCCTCGTCAGCACGTGTTATGTACATAAGCAGCACACCGCTCAGCACAGCCGATAGCGCAGCCGCTCCCAGTGTGGAGTACCAGCTCACCCGCGCGCTTTTCGCCGCCGAAAGCAGAATCGCCGTGACCATGCACAGGAAAACGCAGAAAAACGGAAGGTTGTACACAAACGGCATCTCACACCTTCTCTTTCTTCGTCAGCTTGAGCAGCTCGCCGAGCTCAACGGTGCCGTATCGGGCGTAAATCCGCTGGATAAGCGCCAGTGAAAAGGCCGACACACTTACCGAAACCACTATTCCCGTGAGCACAAGTCCCGCGGGTATGGGGTTTACGTAGCGCGACACATCCGCTCCGCCGTCGGTGAGTACTGCGGCCACGCGACCTTCCACAAAGCCGCGAGAGGCCAGCATCAGGAAGGTCGCCGAATCCATGATGTTGAAGGCCACTACCTTCTTTATCAGGTTCGGCTGCAAAAGCATGTTGGCAAGTCCAATAACGAACAGAAGTACCGCCGTGACGGCGTAGCGGTTGTCGATTACCTCGTTTATGAGATTCGTCATCACAGCTCTCCTTTCGTGTAGAACGAGTAGAAGCCGTACATTGTGCTCATAACCACCAGCCCCACGGCGATGTCCACCACCAGCACTATGTAACGCGACAGCTCGCTTTCTATCCCGTTTGCGCCCAAAAATATGTAGCAGCCGAACATCAGCGCATATACCATAAGTCCCGTTATTCGCACCAGATTATATAACCTTCTGTTGAAAAACCGGCTCACAGCCCCGTCGCCGAAGGCCAGCGCAAAGATGATAAGCGCCGCTCCCAGCACTGAGCCTCCGGAGAATCCCCCGCCCGGTGTGGTGTGGCCGCTGAACAGTACGCACAGACCGAAGCAAAGGCTGCACGGTACCAGCACGCGGCACACATGCGAGAGTATCACGTCCTGACCGCCGAAATCCGTCTCCTGCTTTTTCTCCGCTCCAGTGTTCCACAAAAGCTGCATCACGCAGCACACTGCCAAAAACAGCACGCAGGACTCTCCAAATGTGTCAAAGCCGCGGTAGTTGAGTATCATGCCGGCAATGACATTTTCCGCACCCGTCTCGTGCTCAGCCTGACCGACATAGTGCTCGGACACCTCGTTTAAGGTAGGGTTTTCCTCTGATCCGAAGCTCGGCAGCGCCGCGGCGACGGCCAGCAGCGTACACAGCATTAGCAGGCACACCAGCATGCACAGCAGTGCATATACCTTTGAAAAAACACTCAGGCTCCTGCTGTCCGATATACTTGGGCGCGGCTCGTGATCCGGCCTCTCAACCCGTGCGTCGTGCAGGGTGCTCAGCGGAAAGCTCAGCTCTCCGTCCACCCAGGATGTAAAGTGGGAAAACTTTTTCATTCGTCCTGCCCCCCCTTTAGCTGTTTTATCTTGTGAAGAGCAAGGATGAACAGCACGCCCGTGACGCCCGCTCCGACGGCCGCCTCGGTTATCGCCAGATCCGGCGCGCGCAGCAACGCCCACAGTAACGCCATGACGAGGCTAAACACCGTATATACTATCACCGTTCCAAGCAGCCGCTTTTGCATCGGCGCCGCTACGGCGGTTATTATCAGAATAAGCAGAAGAGCTGCTTCAAGAATTTTCATCGCCTGTCCTCCTGTGTATACTCTTCTCCCGCGCGCTCATTGGCGCTCACCTCGCCTCCGGCGATAAGGTGTGTGGCGGCCGGCCCCGCGAGCAACATGAACACAAGTATCAGCACAAGCTTCAGCGACGCCGTGCTCCAGCCGCGCAGCACTATCGTGCCGGCAACAATGAGCATAATGCCCAGCGTGTCGCCCATGGCAGCGGCGTGCATACGGTTGAGCACATATTTGAATCTGTACAGGCCAAACACCTCAGAGAAAAACACGAACAGCGCCATCGCGTAAAGAAGCGCGGCTATGGCTATGCGTATCATTTCTTCTCCTCCTTTTCCCCTGCCTGCGCCCTGACAAGACGCATGAGCAGCACGTTGGCCGTAAATCCCAGCAGCGCGTAAATAAGAGCCACATCAATGAGGTAGTCGGCCTGAAGATAGCGGGAAAGCAGGCATATGCAGGCCGTCACCATTGTGTTAGCCGCGCCCACCGCAACAATACGGTCTGTAAAGCGCGGTCCGATTATGGCCCTTACAACGGCCGCAAAAATGAGCGCGGCAAGGACCAAAAGCGCTATGAGCAATATCGTCTTTTCCTCCGTCATGCCTCAAGCTCCTTTGCTTTTTCAATGAAAGCGCAGCTCTCAATTCCAACATCCATCGAGCGGTCCAGCGCATGAACGCACAGCTCATCTCCAATAAGCTCCACTGTTATCGTGCCTGGGGTCAACGTTATGGAGTTTGCCACCAGCACCCGCGCCATATCGGTCTTCAGCCCGGCGTTAAATCGCACAAGCAGAGGCTCCGGTTCCTTTTTGCGGTAAATAAGCTTTATCACAGCCAGGTTAGCCTTCACTATTTCCCCGAGCAGGAACAGTCCGTAGCCAAGCGCGCGGCCTCCTTTTTTCAGGCCGGCACGCAGCCGCGCGCTGCTGTAGCCCATGAATTTCACGGCAAAGAGCGTTATAAGAGCGCTGACCGCCGCACCGAGCACGAGATTTGTCACGCTCACGCCGCCGAATATGAGCCAGAGTATGAGCAGGGCAATAAACATTTTTCTCCGCCTTCCTATTTTCCGCCTTTTCCTTTTCGCCGGGCCGCCCCGGCAAACACTACCGCAGTCGTCAGGCACACGCCGACAGCCAGACCGACAAGCGCGCTTGCCGTTATTCCCGCCGCAGCAAAGGCCAGTGCCGAGACCGCCGCAACTATTATAGCATAAATTATCTGGCTTGTCACATGGTCAATATGACGGCATCCCGCGCCGGAGGATGAGAGCACCGTCGTGTCCGAAACCGGCGAGCAGTGGTCACCGAAAACGGTGCCTGAGAGCGTCGCTCCAATCACGGCATAGACGCACTGCGGTTCTATAGCCGCACATATGGCAATTGAAGTCGGCAGCATTATCGTCATCGCGCCCCAGGATGCGCCCGTTGTAAAGGCTATGACCGCCGAGATGAGAAATATCACCGTCGGCATCAACCAAGCCGGAAGCCAGCCGCCGACCGCGGCGGCTACATAGCGCCCCGTGCCCAGCGCTCCGTCTCCGAGCACCTCGGAAAATGTCCATGACAAAATAAGGACGCACATGGCCGAAACCATGCTCCTTATCCCCTGCTGGAAGGCCTTGTCAAACTGCTTGAGCGTCATTTTTCCGCTCACGACGAACATCGCAAAGCTCAACAGCAAAGTGCACACAGCCGCGTATACCAGCGCGAGCATGGTGTCGCAGCACATGAAGGCCTCTGTCAGCGTTGCGCCGTAGAGAATTCCACCGTCTATGACCATGAACGCGAGCGACAGCGCAACGAGTGCGGCGATAATCGCTACAAGGTCGCGCGCCGTGCCGCGGCGGCCGTCGGCCATGCTGTCAATCACGCTTTCGTTTACGTCTATGTATATAGAGATATCCTCGCCCGTCTCCGCCAGTGTTTTTTCAAAGGCGGCCATGGGACCGATGTCAAATTTTTTCACTATTACAAGAAAAACCATCAGCAGCGTCAGCCAGGCGTAGTAGTTGTAAAGGCATGAGCGCAGAAAAACGCTCATGCCGCCGGAGGCGAAGCCGTTGGCGGCCATGGCAGGCACAACAAGGGAAATAACCGTCGCCACCCAGCTTGAGATGGGCATAAGCACCGTCACCGGCGCGGAGGTTGAGTCGATGATGTAAGCCAGCTTGGCGCGGGAAATTTTGAATTTGTCGGTTATGGGCACCATGACGTTGCCCACGGTTATAGCGTTGAAGTAGTCGTCAATGAAAATCACGCAGCCGAGCAGCAGCGTCATAAGCTGCGCGTGGGTGCGGCCGCGTATTTTGTGCACGGCCAGGGCCGAGAAAGCCCCCGCGCAACCGGATACCGTCAGCACGGCGATAAGCCCGCCCAGCAGGGCCAGGAAAATGAGCAGGTGCATGTTGTCCCCGTTGCACAGCACATCCGTCACAAGTCGAACTCCCTCCGGAACAATCCCTGTGAGCGCCCCTGTCAGAGAGCCCGTCACCGCCATTAACAGAAACAGGCCGAAGAACACTCCAAAAAGGAGCGATAATAATACATTCTTTGTGATTATTGCCAACGCGACAACAATAATCGGAGGTATTACAGACAGAAAACCTATGGATTCCTCCAAATCACCCACCTCCAGTCATTCGGCTCCGCAGCCTGTCAGGATGGTTTCATGCGGCTATGCTTTATATGCGCCGGCGGGTTCGCCGCCGGCGCATACTGCGGGGTTTAACGCTCTATTTGCTTCCGGTCTGCTTAAGTCTCGTACACGACCTTGCCCATGAGCACGGTCTTTTCCACGACGGCGGTGCCGATGTCCTCGGGGGCAATCTCGAGGATGTTCTTGTCCACAACAATCATGTCCGCGGACTTGCCGGTCTCTATCGAGCCGGTCTCCTCATCGAGGAAGTTTGCGTAGGCCTGATTTATGGTGAAGGAGTCTATCATGTCGCGCACATCGGCCTTTTCCTCAGGCCACAGCGGCTCGTGGAACTTCGGGTCGTCGTAGTTGACAATCCATGGGTGGTAGTTGTCGGGCGCTATGCGAGTTACGCCAAGCTCAATGCCGACAAATGGGTTCGGAGTGGCGGTTATCGGGTAGTCGCTGGCGTTGGCGACCTTTACTCCGGCCTTGAAGAAGCAGTTCTCCGGGAAGGAGTGGGCGATGCGGTCTACGCCGGTGTAGCTGCCGTTGACGAAATAGGTGTCGTCAATCTGCATCCAGTATGAGTTGGTCATTGCCACAACGCCGAGCTCCTTAAAGCGCGGAACATCCTTCGGGTCAAGCAGGAAAATATGAGTGATGCAGTGACGCGCGTCGCGCTTTCCGTTTTCCCTGAAGGCGTACTCAACCGCATCGAGCGACTGCTTTACCGCCGCGTCGCCGGCGCAGTGGACGTGGATGCCCATGCCGGCCTTGTCTATGGCGGCGACAACCTTGTTCATATTTTCAGGCTCCCAGATCTGGTCGCCGCGCCAGCCCTCGGGCCGGCCCTCGGCCTTCTCGTAGGGCTCGAGCAGGAACCCCGTAACGCTCTCCAGCACGCCGTCCATGAACAGCTTGACGGCGTTGATGTGAAACATGCTGCCGACGTTGTCGCGCGCACGCGCGTCAACTATTTCCTGTACCTGCTCAGGTCCGCGGTGCGGGTTGGCCCAGTATGCGCCGCGCATACGCATTGTCAGCTTGCCTTGTTTGTCCAGAGACTTGAGCGCCTCCACGCCGTTGCTGTCAACGAACAGCCACGGGTCGTAGGCCGTGGAAAATCCGTACCGGTGGCACAACTCCTGATAGGCCATGATGCCTTTTTCGTACTCCTCAACGCTGTAGTCCGGTAGAGCGTCAAGAATAAGGTCCTGCGCGCTCTCGCGGAAGCAGCCGCTCGGCGAGCCGTCGGCGCGGCGCTCGATGCGTCCGTTCTCGGGGTCGGGGGTGTCAGCGGTTACGCCTGCCAGTTCAATCGCGGCGCTGTTTGCCCACAGGGAATGGAGAGTCTCGGCCTGGACAACTATTGGAATGTCTTTTGACGCCCTGTCCATCGCCTCGCGTTTAGGTCCGGCGCCGGGGAATATGGCCTCAAGATAGCCCTGGCCGCGCAGGGTCTTGATTCCCGGGTGGTCCTCTATGTACTTGCGGCAGGCCTCGACATACTGCTCCTCGCTGTTGTAGCCGGCCAGGTTAATGCCCACGACAGTGGAGGTGGCCTTGGTGTAATGCGCGTGGCCCTCGATGAAAGCCGGCATTATCAGCTTGCCGGAGGCATCCTCAACCACGGTATTCTCGCCGATAAAGGCCTTGACGCCCTCGCTGTCGCCCACGTACACAAATTTGCCGTCAGCTATTGCAACAGCCTGCGCCATGGTGCGGTTCTTGTCAGCGGTGTACACAGTCGCGTTGGTGTAAACTCTTTCAGCCGTCATTTAATAAATCCTTTCCTTTCATCTCGCAGGGACTGCCCGGTCCCCGCGGGGATTTTGTTTTATTTTTCCTGTTTTCCTGCCGACGGATTATGCCTCTTCCTTTTTCTTCTGCCCGTTCTGCTTTTCCGCAGCCTTGAGCAGCACCTCGCCGAGGACGAGCACAACCACAACGCCAATGCCAACGAACAAAAGCTGCGTCATATCAAGCGGCACTCCGGGGACCCAGACGAACAGCACGCAGGTGGCCAGAGCAATGAACTCAGCTATCCTGATAAGCAGGGTGGACAGCCATGCCGGACTGGGGAAAACATAGGGGCGCTCGGTCTGTTTGTCGGTCCTCTTGAGCTTGAAATAAGCCTCGAAGTTGACGATGTAGGGGATGAGCAGCAGCAGGCTGGTGCAGGAGAATATCGCCCAGAACACGCTCTGTGCGTCGCCGGGGATGAGGTTGGAGGCCAGGGTCATTATAGTGGCCATAACGGCGGAGATAATGATAACGCCTACGGGCTGGCCGTTCTTGTTGCGCTTGGAGAATATCTTCGGCAGCTCTCCGGTCTCACCGGCGATGGCGGCGGTGTTGCAGGGAGCGCC
>CATJWG010000077.1 GCA_949744165.1 uncultured Eubacteriales bacterium
AGACCTGAAGGAATCCGCCGTTCTCCTCGGGCACGTTGCGGGAGCCGAACTCCAGCGCGTCGAGAATCTTCTGTCCGGTGGTCTCCACTAAGCAGGCCTCGTTGCCGAAGGGATGCACGTTAATAATGCTTTCATATGTAATGTCGCCCGCGGCAATGTCCGCGCGCACGCCGCCGCCGTTTACAAAGGCCACATCAGCGCCGAGCATTGTACGGTAAGCATCGGCGCACAGGTCGCCGAGATTGGTCTCGCCGCTGCGGACAAGACGCTCGCCGTTGGCGTCCTTGGTGGTCAGCTCAGTCTCGGACTTGGCGACAACCTTCTTCAGCTCTGCCTCGAACTCGTCGTTCTTTGCCTTGACAAACGCGGCAACCGTTTCGTCCTGTCCGGCATAGCCGGTCACCAGCTCATGGCTGATATCGCCGGTTTTGGTATCAATGACAACCTTGCCGACAGCGGCCAGCTTGGTACCGGTCTGCGCCCAGACGACGTCCTTGCCGTCCTTGTTTGCTACAGTCTTTTCAATCTGCTCGTGGGAGTGTCCGTCGATGAAAACGTCGATGCCGTTGGTGTTGGCGATAACGCTCTGCGCCTTCCACTCCTCGGTCGAACCGTTGTCGCCAAGGTGGCCCATGGCCACGACGTAATTCGCGCCCTCGGCCCTGGCCGCGTCAACCGCGGTCTGCACGGCCTTGTACAGGTCCTGGCCGTTGTTGCCCTGCTGGAAGCTGTAGATGTAGTTGCCCGCGTCGTCCTGGAAGTAAGTCGGCGTGGACTTGGTGAAGGTCTCTGGCGTGTCGATACCGACATACGCGACCTTTACGTCGCCGTAGGTCACCATCTTATACGCGTCAAACACAGGCTTGCCCGCCAGGTCGGTGAAGTTGGAGCATATGTAGGTGTACTGAGCCTTGTCCCTGGCCAGGCTCAGGAAGTTGTCCATGCCGTAGTCAAACTCATGGTTGCCGGGAATGGCTATATCATAGCCCACGGTGTTCATGATTTCCACTATGGCCGAGCCCTTCGTCAGTGTGCCGATGGGGCCGCCCTGGATGGCGTCGCCGGCATCGACCAAAGTGACGTTGGCCTCACCGTAAGCCTTCTCCATCTCCGCCTTGTATGCAGCGATGCCCGCGTAACCGATATTGGTTACGGCCTCATCCTTGACCGTCTGGTCGATTCCGCAATGTACGTCGTTGGTGTGCAGGATAACGATTTTGTCAGTCTCCGCGGCCGCCGGAGTCTCCTCCACCGCGAAGCTAGGCACCGCCAGCCCAACGGTCATAACAACCGCAAGCAGCAGCGCCAGAAGTTTCTTTCTCATTGGTGCTCACCTTTCCTTTTTTCTTATTTTCCCGCCCCCTCCTATAGTTTATAAAGCGGCGGCAGAGCGGGTCTGTACGTATCATTATACAAACTTTACCTGTCTCTTTCAAGACCATATTTAGCAATTTGTCAATTATTTTACAATTTTTTCAGCTCATTTTTACCGTTTCAATCAAAAAACAAACTGCCATCAGAAAAATCCATCTTAAAAACATTTTTCCTTGCGCGCAGCCGTTAGATGTGATAATATTTCCATGTAATTTTCTATTATATGAGTAATCGAGGTGCGGAGCGATGCTTGAGTTCAAGGCATATTTCTGCGGAAACCACGTCTATATTGACGAACAGGCATACAGGTGCAACGAAACGCTCACCGCCTGCCTCAGCCTTCCAGAGCCGGAGCTTAACGACTGTCTCGTCTCCCTGTGGCAGCTTGTCCCCGGAGCACAGCTTCACGGAGTGAGCACACCGCGCCTTCGCGCTTTCCTCGACTGTATGCAAAGCGCGCAGAAGCTGTTTTTCCAGATTGGCCGCATGGTCTCGCACCTGCCAATTTTTCTGAACAGCAGCTTGGGGCTCAGCCTTACTGAAGCGTGCCTGCCGTCTTTGTTGGGCAGGCTCTGCCATGACGGCGGCGCAGGAGTCCAGATGGTAGATGATTCATTTTCTTTTTCTGACTTCTACTTTCTGCGTATTGCCTCGACCCTTTCACGCTTGTCAGGTACGGAGGCTGAGGAAGAGATTGCTTCACTCAACCGCGGCGTCGCCGAGCTGTTTGAACGGTACATCTGCCTCGCCGGCGACCTTTTGCAGGCCCGCCGTGCCTATTCTGCCCTTTTGGATGGGTACATACATGAAAAGCGCGCCTTTCTCTCCGGAGAGGATCTGGCGGACTGCTTTGCCCGCTATTTCAGGGACAGCTCGGCTCTCGGCCCATACGACAGGCTTCCGGCTTTCTGTCAGGTAAAGCTCTCGTATGAGCCCTTTACCGGCGCTGACGGCCATGGACAGTTTGCCATGTCCTGTATTTTTAACCGGTTGCGTGATTTTCTGTACACAGACTTTTTCCGCGGGCTTGAGCTCTCCCATCTGCCCAGGCGCTGCGACAACTGCGGGAGGTATTTCCTGCTATCGGGCGGAAAGTATAGTAACTACTGCGAAGCCCCTCTGCCTGACGAGCCACAGAAAACCTGCCGCAGCATTGGCGCCAGGAAACGATACGGCAGCAAATGCAAAAATGACCCCGTCTGGCTTACCTACAACCGCGCCTATAAAACGCACTACGCCCGTTACATGAAGGGCAAAATGACAGCGGGGGAATTTGAGCGATGGTCGCGCTACGCCGTCTCTCTGCGAGACCAGGCTGCCGAAGGCACGCTCGGCGCTGAGCAGTACGAGCGTCTTATCAAGGAGTAAAGGCAGACGCCGGCGGTGTAATTACACTGCCGGCGTCTGCTTTTTGATGGTAGATGATTTTTATTTATATACCTTTCCTCTATTTTAATCTATAAAAAAGCGGTATTCTATGTAACGACTGTAAACCTCCTCCGCGCGAAGAAGCGGCGACGGAAAATCTTCGCAGTGCACTGCGTCTGGAAAATGCTGCGGCTCAAGGCACACACCGCTGTATGCACGGTAGTGCATGTTGCCCTTTCCAAGCCGCGGAGTGATGCTCCCGCCATTGTAAAGCTGAAGGCCCGGCAAATCGGTCCACAGCTCCATTTTCCGCCCCGTCTCCGGTTCCGAGAGCACCGCCGCCGGCACCTCCCCGCCCGCGAGCGCAAGGTTGCAGTCGAGCTTTTTCAGTCCGACGGTGTGGGGCGTGCGGAAATCGTAGTCCGTGCCCTGCACGTCCTCGAGCTCCCCCGTCGGCAGAAGCAGCTTGTCCACCGGAGTCAGGCGCGAGGCGTTTATCTGCAAAATGTGTCCCCCGACCGAGCCCATGCCGGTGAGGTTGAAATAGCTGTGGTTTGTCAGGCTGCA
>CATJWG010000078.1 GCA_949744165.1 uncultured Eubacteriales bacterium
GTGGTGACAGTGGGGTGCATCATGCTGGCGAACAACACCTCCGATATCGAGAAGGACCGCGAGGGAGGACGCAGGACATTGCCGGTTTGTATTGGACGGCATAGAGCTCAGATTTTATTGCGCGTCTCGATTATTGCCGCGGCCTGCGGCACGGTGGCAATAACTCTTGTGTGTGCTCCCACGGGGGCGGCGGCGATGGCGGTTATGGCGGCAAGTCTGGCTGTGAACGGACGGATAAGGCAGCTCTACAGCCTGCCGGTAGGACCTGAGCATAGAAAAAACAGCATGGAGGCGGTGCTTGAGGCACATAGCCGGATTATTTTGTGCTATATAGCTGCGGCGCTGCTAACAGCGCTGGGCGCGAAATGAAAGGAAGGATAGTATATGGCATTGAAAATGGCAAAGTACCTGCCAGAATCGCTTATAGGTATGTTCGACAAGAGCTTCTTTGTCGGAACGCTGTTTATGATTGACCCGCTGCTCAACACTCTTGCATCGGCTATACCGGGCTTTGCCAAGGAGCTGGAGGGCAAGGACATGTCTGTACAGCTTAAGATACGCAACAATACAAAGGGCCGGCAGATTTTCTTCCGCGACGGCAAGGTAAGCGGACGCAACGGAGTGTACGATAACGCGGACGTGGAGATGATTTTTGAAAGCGAGAAGATTGCCCGCAAGGTCATGATGGGCGAAATGCTCGGCAAAACGGAGGACTTCGTCGATGCGGCGAAAAACACCGCGCTTATACTCAACGGACCTGACGAGAAGGCCATGTGGTTTTCCTCTCTGCTGCTGAAAATTTTTGCTTTTGACGTACTGTATCTTGGCAACTACGGCGAGGCGATGCCCAATGGGGAGAAGCGCTATGTTACCTGTACCAACGGAGGAGTGCTGCACGTTTATGTCAAGGACGGTAAAATAATTCGCTGTGTGCCGCTGGAGCTGCGCGACGATGACGCGCCGGCCTGGAGCATCAAGGCCCACGGCCGTACCTTCACGCCCCCTCGCCGTGCTACGGTCGCGCCCTACGGGATTGCCTGGAAATCGCTGGTATACTCACCTGACAGGGTGTTATATCCCATGAAGCGCGTGGACTTCGACCCTGACGGGGAGAGGAACCCGCACAACCGCGGTGTTTCCGACTATGTGCGTATCTCTTGGGAGGAGGCCATAGACATCGTGGCAAAGGAAATAGTGCGGGTGCGTCAGACCTATGGCCCCGGCTCGGTGTTCTGGTCGCGCGGGTCCCACCATCTCTGGGGCTCGGTTGGCTATTTCACCAGCTCTGCCGCACGGTTTTTTAACTGCATTGGAGCTACGAGCATGATGATGAATCCCGACAGCTGGGAGGGCTGGGCATGGGGAGCAATACACCACATAGGCGAGTCTGCCCGCCGAGGCGGCCTGGAGCCGTACAGCACGGTGGAGGACTGCCTGCAAAACGCGGAGATGATAGTGTTCTGGTCCTCAGACCCTGAGTCAACTGCTGGAGTTTACGGCGCGCAGGACGGTACGATAAGGCGCGAGTGGTTTAAAAAGCTGGGACTGCCGGTGGTACATATAGACCCCTACTGCAATTCCACCGCGGCATTCATGGGAGGGCGCTGGATTGCCCCAAAGCCTGGGACTGACGCGGCGTTGGCGCTGGCCATTGCCCATGTGTGGCTGACCAACGGCACCTACGACAAGCAGTTTGTTGCCGACAAGACGATTGGACTGGAAACTTGGTCAAAATACGTGCTCGGTGAGAGCGACGGAGTGCCCAAGACACCGGAGTGGCAGCAGGAAATTACAGGTGTGGAGGCACGCGTAGTGCGTGCGTTGGCCGAGGAGTGGGCAAAGAGAAAGACCTATCTCTCCTGCGGCGGAATCCCAGGATTCGGCGGAGCCTGCCGCACCAGCAGGGGAACCGAGTGGGCGCGCGCAATGACCTGCCTTGCTGCGCTCCAGGGCTTTGGAAAGCCGGGGAGCAATTTTGGCGGCCTACAGTTCGGCACGCCTCTGGACACGCGATTTTACTTCCCCGGCTACGCCGACGGAGGCTTTTCGGGAGACTATTTTGGATCTGGCGCAGGCGTTACGCTCTATAACCGTATGCGCCAGTCGCCCTCGGTCAACTCCGAATACCAGAAGATTCCGCGCCTAAAGCTGCCCGAGGCGATTTTGGAGGGCCACGCCGAGGCGTATACATATGACAACTACTCGGTGCACGGCCAGTTCCGCAAGGCCTCTTACCCCGCTCCGGGGCACGAGGAAGTCAAGATGTACTACAAATACGGAGGCTCATACATGGGCACGCAGCCTAACTCCAACCGGTTTGTGGACATGTACCAGTCTGACAAGATTGAGTTTGTGGTAAATCAGTCCGTCTGGATGGAGGGCGAGAGCCGCTTTGCGGACATAATTCTGCCTGCATGTACAAACTTCGAGCGCTGGGACATAGGCGAGGTGGGCCACTGCGGCGGATATATCGACAAGTCCTTCCTTCAGAACAACTATCGTATAATTCACATGCAGCACAAGTGCATTGAGCCGCTTGGCGAATCGAAGTCTGACTTTGAAATTTTCCAGAGTATCGCCAACAAGCTCGGACTCTGGCAGGTGTTCAGCGAGGGTAACGCTGAGTACGACTGGGTGCGCCGGATTTTTGACAGCTCGGATTTGGCGAAAAAGATAAGCTGGCACTCGTTCATAAAAAAGGGCTATTACGTTCTTGCTCCTCTTGGCGAGAATCAGCGTGACCCGTTGGCCTTCAACTGGTTTTACGACTCGCGCAAGCGCGATGTTCCGGAGCTGGCGCCGCTGCCGTCGGAGTATTACGGGCGCTATAATGAGGGACTTCAGACGCCCTCAGGCAAGTTTGAGTTTGAGGCGCAGACACTCAAGCGTTTTGACCCCAACGATAAGGACCGCCTGCCGATATGTACTTATATCCAGCCGAGCGAAAGCGAGAAAAGCGAGCTGTTTGAGAAATATCCCTTCCGCCTTATCTCTCCGCACTCGAAATATAGCTTCCATACGATGGGCGACAGCAAGGACTCCGACCTCAACGAGATTAGCGAGCACCGCATGAATATAGACGGATATAACTATTGGGTTTTCCGCATGAACGCGGACGACGCGGCGGAAAAAGGATTGTGCCGCGGCGATTTAATAGAGGTTTTCAATGACCGCGGCAGGGTGTTGTGTGCACTGGACACGACTCAGCGCCTGCCACGCGGCGTGGTGCATAGCTACGAGGCCTGCGCCGACTTCCGCGCCTTAGGCGTGCCGGGCAAATCTCCGGAGGTCAACGGCTGCATAAACACCCTGACCAGCAGCGAGATGATTATTCCGCGCGCGCACGGCCTGTCGGTCAACTCCTGTTTGGTGGGCGTTCGCAAATGGGAAGGAGAGATGGTCAATCCATGGAAAAAATGCATATAATTTTTGATGCGGACAAGTGTGTGGGCTGCTTTAACTGCCAGCTCGCCTGTCAGGACGAGTTTATCGGCAACGACTGGCTGCCATACACCGAGTCGCAGGAAAAACACGGGGAGAAATGGATTAAAACCACGCGCCACGAGCGCGGCAGGGCGCCTATAACTGAGGTGGCCTTCGTCACCGAGATGTGCCGGCACTGTCAGAATGCGCCCTGTGAAAAGGCTTTCCCCGATGCGGTTATCCACCGCGATGACGGAATAGTACTGCTAAACGCACAGAAGGCTAAAGGGAACCGTGAGATAGTTAAGGCATGTCCCTACGGCATGATTCACTGGAATGAGGAGCGTCAGACCGCACAAAAATGTACATTGTGCGCTCACCTGCTTGATGAGGGGTGGAACGAGCCGCGCTGCGTTCAGGCGTGTCCCCTGCGGGCTCTTAGCGTGGTTAAGTGTACAGATGAGGAATTTGCGGCTTTAACTGCAAAGCAGCATTTGAAGCCCCTTGAGCCTGGCAGCAACCAGCCTCGTTTGCTCGGACGCAATCTGTACAAGGTCAACACCGTGTACATTTACGGCGCGATAGTCACCCGGGCAGATGGAGTGGAGCGTGCCATGGGCGACGCTAATATTGTGCTGTCCCGTTCAGGGGAGTTTATCACCTCCGCTATAACCGATTTTTTCGGCGAGTTCAAGCTTGACCGCCTGCCGAAAAACAGCGGAGAGTTTGAGCTGACGGTTAGCGTCAACGGTGTAGAGAAGCACTGTCAGAGTGTTTTTGTCGGGGAGGAATGCCCCGATGTGGGAGTGATTTGTATTGACTGAGATACGCCGGCTGTGGAACGGTGCACTGCCGCCGCTGCCCGAACGTGAGCTTGAGCGGCTTGGCGCCGTGACCGGCGGGGAGCTTTTTCAGGTCAGCGCCTGCTTCGGACTGTTCCGCTATCTGCACGGCACTGACGATGCCGAGTGTACGCTTATGGGGGATTTCTGTTTTGGCCGCTTTTCCGGGCATTTAGCAAAACTGGACAGCGTGGCGATGACGGATGCTTTCGCGGATTATCTGCGCAGGGACACGGTTTTGCGCTGTGACTGGAAGGACTACTGTGTTTTTGTGCGGGGACTGGAGCGGTTGCTATGAGGGCGTTTGAAGCAGGTGCTGCGTCAAGCCGGATCGCACGCGGACTCAGTGCGGCGCTGGAGGAAATGAGAGAGCGTATGCTTGAGCTGTGCTCCGACTCCGGAGAGCTTGAAGAAGATTTACGGCGCATACTTTGCGCTGGAGGAAAGTGCCTGCGCCCTTCGCTGGCCTGGGTTTGCTTCTCGCTGGCCGGCGGGGACGGGGAGATACTGCCACTGATGTGCATGCTCGAGCTGATGCATACGGCCTCACTGATACATGACGACTTTGTGGACGGCGCGCTTTTGCGCCGTGGCAAGAAAACGATAAGTGCGAGCAGCGGAGGCATGGCGGCGGTACGCGCGGGGGACTATCTGCTCTCGAGGGCGATGACATTTTTGAAAGTCTACCGCGGCAGTGGCATAAATGAGGCCTTGAGTGAGGTCTCGCAGGAGATGTGCCGCGGCGAGCTGGAGCAGCGTGCTGGGCTGTTTAGCGTACGATGGATGACGCGGGAGACGTACTTCTCCCGCATACGCGCGAAGACCGCGCTTCTCATGGCCGAGAGCTGCCGCTCCGGAGCTGTGGCCGGCGGCGCGGGGGAGGATACATCGCGCGCACTGTGGGAATACGGTTTGCACGTGGGGCTTGCTTTCCAGATCAGGGATGATTTGCTCGACTGGCTGCCGGATTCAAGGACAGGGAAGGCACCGATGCAGGACCTGCGCAGCGGGGTTATCACCCTCCCGATGCTTATTGCTGTGAGAAAGCGCGGCGGCGAACTGAGTATGTTGCTTGAGAAGCGGGAAAAGACACCGGAGGAGCTGTGCAGGGCTTCAGAGCTGGTACTGGCCGGAGACACGCTCGAGCGCACACGCGCAGAGCTGTGCGCTGAGGGGGAGAAGGCACTGTCTGCGCTCGGGCGTCTGCCGAAATCGGAGGAGATGCTGGCCCTGAGGGGCCTGGCGGAGACTATTATGGAGGTGAAAGGCAATGGCTCAATTACAGTTTGACAATTCCGCCGTGCTGGCGGAAAAGATTGCCGCGGACGCGGGCGTGACGCTGTCCGACTGCTATCAGTGCGGCAAGTGCTCGGCCGGCTGCCCTATGTCGGCATCGATGGACATTCAGCCGCGGCAGGCGGTGCGCCTTTTGCAGCTTGGCATGGCGGACGAGCTTATACGCTCGCGAATGATATGGTTGTGCGCAAGCTGCCATATGTGCGTCGACCGCTGTCCCAACGACGTGGATTTACCGGCGCTTATAGAGAACGCGCGCTATCAGGCACAGCGTATAAAGCTGTGCGCCGTGCCGGAGGTGGGTAAGTTCAACGACATCTTTATGGAGAACGTGAAAAACTTCGGCAAGTCTCAGGAGGTAATACTTGAGGGAGCCTATAACCTGCTGTCCGGAAACCTGCTTCAGGATATGGGCAGTGTGCCGCACATGCTGCGCCACGGTATAATCGGACCGGAAATACGTGCTGTGCGGGAGCGCGAGCATGTGCGCCGTATGCTCACTGAGGCTGAGAGGGAGGATGAAGGATGCTGAGATACGCTTATTACCCTGGCTGCTCGATGGACACTACGGGTGTGACCTACCGCATAAGCATTGAGTATCTGGCAAAGAAAATTGGCCTTGAGCTGATGGAAATACCAGACTGGAACTGCTGCGGCGCGTCCTCGGCACACGCGAAGGGGAAGTGGCAGGCTCTGGCCCTGCCGGCGCGAAACCTGGCAATCGCGGAAAAGCGCCTGCCGGGGCTGGATATCTGCGTGCCCTGCGCGGCCTGCTACGCGCGATTGCTTGCCGCCACTGTGGCGATACGCGAGAGCGCCGAGACTCGCTCACGCATCGAGGAGATTACCGGCGTGACGGTGAAGGCTAACGCGAATATACTCACGCTTATGGATGTGTTGGGCACGGAAGAGGGGATGGCCGCCTGTGCCGCGGCGGCCACGCGAAAGCTCACGGGGCTGAAGGTTGCCTGCTACTACGGCTGCCTGACATCTCGCCCGCAGGCAATAACGGGGATAGAGAACATAGAAAGCCCAGAGCTTATGGAGAAGATAGTCTCGCTCTCCGGAGTGGAGTGCGTAGACTGGGACTTTAAGACTGAGTGCTGTGGAGGCAGCCATCAGGTAGACGCGCCGACAGCGGCACGCCCGCTTGTTGAGCGCATATTCCGCAACGCAAAGTCCAACGGCGCGCAGGCCATAGTCACGGCCTGTCCGATGTGCCACCTCAACCTTGACATGCGCGAGGAAGAGATAAACCGGAAGATGGGTACGGCCTACGATATTCCCGTGTATCAGTTCACGCAGCTTTTAGCCGTAGCCATGGGCGCCTCTGCCAAGGAAGTGGGCTTACAGAAGCATTTTTATCCGGCCTTCAAGCGGCTGGACCGTACACTTAGAAAGGCGGGGACGCTTCAATGAGCAGGACAGGAGTTTTTGTCTGCCACTGCGGCAGTAATATAGCTGGCGCGCTGGATGTTGAGCGCGTGGCAGCCGCGGCGGGAAAGCTGCCGGGCGTGCGATATGCCGCGAGCTATAAATACATGTGCTCCGAGCAGGGGCAGCAGCTTGTGAAAGACGCGATAGCCGAGCATGAGCTCGACCGGATTGTGATAGCCTCCTGCTCGCCGAGAATGCACGAGAACACCTTCCGCAAGCTTCTTAAAGATACGCCGGTCAACCCCTATATGCTGGAGATTGCAAATATCCGAGAGCAGTGCGCCTGGGTCCACGCAGACAGAGAGCAGGCCACGGAGAAGGCCGTTGACCTCGTGCGCATGGCGGTGGCGAAGGTGGCGAAGAATAAGCCGCTGCACAGCAGCTTTATCCCCGTGCATAAAAAGGCCCTTGTGATAGGAGCGGGCATTGCCGGCATACAGGCGGCTCTGGACATAGCCGACGCAGGCTATGAGGTGACGCTGCTGGAAAAGGAAAGCTCTATCGGCGGGCACATGGTCATGCTCGACAAGACCTTTCCGACGCTGGACTGCTCGGCATGTATAAGCACGCCGAAGATGAGCGAGGTCGCCGCGCACCCGAATATCACGCTCATGACGGGCAGCACCGTGGAGTCCGTCGGCGGATATGTCGGCAATTTCGACGTGGCAATACGCCAAAAGGCCAGGTACGTCAACCATGACATTTGCACCGGCTGCGGACTGTGTGAGACGAAATGTCCGGCAAAGGTAACAAGTGAGTTTAATCAGGCGCTTTGTACGCGCACGGCGGTTTTCCGGCCCTTCCCACAGGCGGTGCCGGCAAAGCCGGTTATCGACCCGGAAAGCTGCCGCAAGCTTATAGGAAAGGCCAAATGCGGCGTCTGTCAGGCCGTATGTCCGCTTGGGGCGATTGACTTTGAGGATAAGGATAAGCTTATAACTGATACCTACGGCGCGATAGTGGTCGCCACGGGATATGAACTTGTGGATTGGGCCCCGCTCTACCCCGAGTACGGCGGTGGAAAATACTCTGATGTTATCACAGGCTTGCAGTATGAGCGCCTGGTCAACGCTTCGGGGCCGACCGAAGGCAAAATTTTGCGGCCCTCAGACAAAAGCGTGCCGAAGGACGTTGTAATAGTCAAGTGCGTCGGCTCGCGCGACAAGAAAAAGGGCAGGGCCTACTGCTCGCGCGCCTGCTGCATGTACTCGGCTAAGCACGCGCACCAGATTTTGGAGAAGATACCGGGAGCGCGAGTTACAGTGTTTTACATGGACGTGAGAACGCCGGGTAAAAACTACGAGGAGTTTTACGACCGCGCAAGAGAGGACGGCGCGCGCTATGTCCGCGGCCGAGTGGCAAAGATTTTCAGGGAAAACGGCAAGCTTATCTGCCGCGGCGAGGACACGCTTTTGGGCAGAGGGGTTGAGGTGCCGGCGGACATGGTGATTTTAGAGACGGCTATGACGCCAGCTCAGGATATCCGCGAGCTGTGCGCGAAGCTGACCATCTCCACGGACGAATACGGATGGGTGCAGGAGGCGCATCCCAAGCTGCGGCCGGTGGAGACGCAGACGGCGGGCGTGTATCTGGCCGGAGCCTGCCAGGGACCGAAGGACATACCTGACACCGTAGCGCAGGCGGGCGCGGCAGCGGCGAAGGTGTGCATACTATTCAGCAAGAACGAGATTGAGGGCTCGCCGATGATAAGCGCGGTGGATGAGAACAAATGCTGCGGCTGCTCGGCTTGTGTGCGCGTGTGCCCCTACAGGGCTGTGATGCTTGAGGAGATTGACTCTCGCGAGCTCTCCGGAGCCGTGAAGCGGCAGGTGGCTCGCGTCAACGCAGGACTGTGCCAGGGCTGCGGCGCGTGCGCGGCCTCCTGCCGCACTGGAGCTATCGACCTGCTCGGCTTTACCAACGCACAGATTTTGAAGGAGGTGGACGCGCTGTGCCTGTAAATAAGAAGTGGATGCCGAAAATTTTAGCTTTCTGCTGCAACTGGTGTACCTATACCGGCGCGGATCTGGCTGGACTAAACCGCATGAAGTACCCCGCCGACGTGCGCGTTCTGCGCGTACCCTGCTCCAGCCGCGTCAATCCTCAGTTTGTGCTGCGTGCGTTTCAGAAGGGGTGCGACGGCGTAATGGTGTGCGGCTGCCACCCAGGCGACTGCCACTACACCAGCGGTAACTATTACACCCGCCGTCGCTTCATGGTATTGAAGGAAATGCTTGAGTTCAACGGTATAGAGCCCGAGCGATTCCAGACCCGCTGGATTTCCGGATCGGAGGCGGCCAAGTTCCGCGATACCGTGGCCGAGGTTAGCGAGCTTGTGACGAAGCTGGGGCCGAACACGGTGTTTAATGAAAGGAGGGCGGAAAATGTCTGACATACAGTCCGCCCTGCGCGAAAGGGCAAGGGAGCTGCTTGAAGACGGCAAGGTTGAGTACGTCATTGGCTGGGAGAGCGCAAGGGGAGAGGACAAGACCCGCCCCGCCTTTATCCGTAAGGCGGAGGACGCGGGACGTCTGGTGTGGAACCGCTTTTGCGTCAACTCCACGGCCAAGTACCTGCTGCACGACCGCTGGCCGAAGGGCAAAATAGCCGTCTGTGCCCGCGGCTGTGACACGCGCGCTATAAACCGTATGCTCTCCGACGGGCAGATAAAGCGCGAGAACGTATACATACTCGGAATCCCCTGCGAAGGGGTGGAAAACAAGATATGCCAGCGCTGTGCGCACAGAAACCCGCTTGTGTACGACGAGCTGCTGGGAGAGTCCGTGGAGGAGAAAACAGATTTCGACCGTTTTGCCAATGTCAGGGAAATGCAGGAGATGACCCTTGAGCAGAGGCGAAAAATGTGGGAGGACGAGTTTACAAAGTGCATCCGCTGCTACGCCTGCCGAAATGTGTGCCCTGCGTGCAGTTGTCGTGAGTGCTACGCCGACCAGTACCGCACGGGCTGGCAGGGTAAGCAGTTCAACTCTGTGGAAAACCGTGTTTACGGTCTGACAAGGGCCTACCACGTGGGAGACCGCTGTATTGAGTGCGGCGAATGCGAGCGGGTATGTCCCATGGACTTGCCCATAATGCTGCAAACGGGAAAGATGCTTATGCAGTGCAATGAGCTTTTCGGCGATTATGAGTGCGGACTTTCCGCTGACGAGATACCCGCGCTGGGGACCTATAACCTCAACGACGCTGATAGCTTCGGTTAAGGGAGGGTAAAAAAATGCGTCTGAACAAAAAGGATTTGAATAAAATACTCTCCATTCTTGCCGAGGGCAGAGAGCTGTTTGTGCCCGGACAGGTGCGGGGAATTAAGCAGTTCAAGCTCTGGGAGGGCGAAGCTCCTGAGCTGGACGGCGAGAACACCATTCTGCCGCCGAAGGACATACTTTTCCCCAAGACGGAGAAGATGTACACCTACAAAACCGGAACGGAAGCCGAGATCGCCGAGATAGTTGACATGCCGGAACGCATTATCTTCGGCCTGCGCGCCTGCGACATGCGCAGCATAGAGTGTATGGACAGCGTTTTTATCCGCGAGGGCTTCGAAGACAGCTTTTACGCCCGCCGCAGGGCAAAAAGCCTGATTGTGGCTATTGCCTGTTCGGGCGCGGGAGTAAACTGCTTCTGCGAGAGTATGGGTCTTGACCCCAACGCGGCTCCCAGCGCGGATATTTTTCTCAGTGACGGCGGGGATTGTTACGGTGTGGAGGCCAACACCGAGAGGGGCGCGGCCGAGCTCAAAAAGTGGGCGGAATATCTCACCGAGGGCGATGTGCCGAAGAGCGAGACGCACTGCTCGCTCGCTCCTGCGATGTCACGTGAGCTGTCGAAAAAGCTTACCGGGATTTTTGATGACGATGAGCTATGGCAGGAGGTCACAGGGCCCTGCATCCAGTGCGGCACCTGCTCGTTTGTCTGCCCGACCTGCTACTGCTTTGATATCAATCAGGCTGACGCCGGTGGGGAGGGAGTGGCTTTCCGCTGCTGGGACAGCTGCATGTTCTCCGACTATAATCAAAACGCCGGAGGACATAATACCCGTCCGACGAAGAAACAGCGTCTGCGCAATCGGTATCTGCACAAGCTCGCATATTTCAACGAGCGTCACGGTATGGAGTTGTGCGTCGGCTGCGGACGATGCATAAGCAAGTGTCCCGCGCATCTGGATATTGCGGAATTTATTGACAAAACCGCGGAGGTGTGCCATGATTGAGGTGAACCACGATTGTACCTGCCAGGGCAACCCCCTTGTGCCCCAGGTCTGCCGGATAACCGACATACGCAATGAAACAGGCGACGTGAAAACCTTTCGCGTGCAGTCCCTTGACGGCAAGCGTCCCTTCCTGCCAATGCCGGGGCAGCTTGGTATGTGGTCCATGCTTGGTGTGGGTGAAGCGATGTTTTCAATAACCGCCTTTGGCGAGGACTGGATTGAGTCGTCAATAAAAGCTGTCGGCGAGCTGACCGAGGCGATGCACGAGCTGAGTGTGGGCGACTTTGTGGGCCTGCGCGGGCCATATGGCAACGGTTTTCCCGTCGATGCGCTGAAGGGACGCGACATTCTGTTCATCGGCGGCGGCATTGGTGCGGCTCCCGTGCGTTCGCTCATCCGCTGGTGCGCTGTACACAGGGAGCAGTACGGACGCTTCGATATTGTCTGCGGTGCGCGCACGATAGACGATGTGCCGTTCAGGGAGGACTTTTTTGAAAACTGGCCAAAGATGGACAACACAGGAGTGCACATAACCGTTGACCGAAAAACCGACAACTGGAACGGCAGCGTGGCCTTTATCCCCGATTATGTGGAGACGCTCGGCCTGACGCCTGAAAACCGCAAGGTTGTTATGTGCGGGCCAAGTATTATGATACGCCTGACCACGGAGCGTCTGGCGAAATTAGGCTTTGCGCGCGGGGACATCATAACGTCTATGGAAACGCGCATGAAGTGCGGTATAGGCAAGTGCGGACGCTGCAATATCGGAAGCAAATATGTTTGCTTGGACGGGCCGGTGTTTACGCTCACAGAGCTTGATGAGCTGCCGGCGGAATGAGAACAGAAAGGAAGAATAGGCCTTATGAGAAAAATGTATTTTGCCATGATTCCCAAGCGCAGCCTTTTGGAGGATGCCGCGATAGTCGCCGGTATCGGCGCAGGGCTTATCTACGGCGCGAAGTGGTTGCTGGGCGAGCAGAAGTTCGGAGAGTATAAACAGCAGCTCAAGGACAAGGTGTTTGGCGCGTCAAAGACACAGTTTGACGCTCAGGGGCCCGACACCGGTGCTGGCATAGGCGATGAGGACGCTAAAGCGCAGGAGGAGGAAAACATTCTCGAGCGCATCCGCCGCGCGGCAAAAAAGTAAGAGCAGAGGATGCGAAAAATGCAGGCCTGATGCTAATTTTTCGTACCCTTTTATGCACTTTTATATCAAGGCTTAAAGGCTTATGAAAGGATAAATCCAAGATGATAAAAATATTATTTGTTTGCCATGGAAGATCTTGAAGAATCCCGGAAAAGCTAATAAAATCAATGATTCTACGGCCCCGACGAAGTGGGAGTTCCCGAAAAAGGTTGTGTAAAAGGGAATAAAAGGCATCCTTTCAGTCAAGGAGCGCATGAGGGAAGGAACTTGATTGAAAGGATGAATTTTTATGGAGAAGCCGCCGAAGGAGATGCTGAAGTCCTACGTGGACAGCCAGCACTTCAGCAGCACTACAGAAATCATAGACGCGATGACGGAAATGTTCCGTGACGCTTTGCAGCAGGTGATGGAGAGCGAACTGGACACAGAGCTGGGGTACAAAAAAGTCAGCGGGTGTCAGATTGCGGTGTCGAAAACAAGGCTCGGAATTACCGCAACGGGTACTCGAAAAAGGCGGTAAAAACCCGGCTTGGAGCGGTAGACGTTAAGGTTCCCCGAGACCGGAACGGAGAATAGGAGCCGCAGATCATCGACAAGTGCAGCCGGAACGCGGACGGGATGGAGGAGAAAATTCTGTGGCTGTACGCCTGTGGACTATAGACAATAAAAAAGGCACGGTTTTGCAGACTATTTATTTTGAGCAGCAGCCCCAAGCTGTTCACGGTACAGATGCTCTTTCTCAA
>CATJWG010000079.1 GCA_949744165.1 uncultured Eubacteriales bacterium
CTCTACCGCATAGAAAGGGTACAGCGGTATCTGAAGCACCGTGGTGCAGGTTTTGGTTTTCAGCGATATCAAGGTTTGGGAATACGCGGCGTAGGCCACGTAAAAGCTCATCGCCGAGCTGGCGAGCTGCATAAGAGCGAAAATTATAAAGCGCACAGCCCGCGGAAACGCGCCGAGCAGCATCGTCACGCAGATGTGACCTCGCTTGCTCTCGGTGTAGGCGAGGCCGGAGAAGACTGAGCACATGAGCAGGCGCTCCGTAATCTCATATGCGCCCTTTACATTGCCGCCGAATTTTCTTATCACAACGTCCACCGTGATGAGCACAATAACGCCTACTATGCACAGCACGCTTATCACGCCGAACGCACCGCAGAGTCCGGAAAAAAACCTGTCAATCTTTTTTAACATGCCGCTTGTCCTCCTTTATCCGTGTGTCAGATTCGGCAGCCACAGCACCAGGTCTGGGAATATCGTGAGCAGGACCGCGCACAGCAAAATCGCGGGAACAAACATAACCGCTCCGCGGAACACGTTTTTCAGCGGCACATCCTTACACACGCCCGAGATGACGTAGCAGCACATACCGACCGGCGGCGTGATGAAGCCGAGCTCCATGACGACAATGCACACAACGCCGAACCACACGGGGTCGAAGCCCAATCCCGTTACCACCGGCAGGAATATCGGCGCGGTGAGCGTAATCATCGGCAGAGCGTCCATGAACATGCCCATAATTGCGTATATAAAAATAATTATCAGTATGATAACATAGCGCGAGATATCGAGTCCCGTGACAAAGCCTGCCAGAGCGGAGGTCAGGTTAGTAATTGTCAGAAACTTGCTGAACACATCCGCGCCCATGATTACAAAATATACCATGCAGGCTGACTTCATGGAGTCCGCCAATACGCTTAAAAAGCTTTTCATCGTAAAGCGTCTACGAACAATCATAATAAGCAGCGCCACAACGCAGCCTATGGCCGCCGACTCATTGACGGAAAAAAAGCCCGAGAACATTCCGCCAAGCACCACGCCGAACAGCACCACAACCCACAGCAGCTCACGCAGGGCCAGCAGCTTCTCGCGCCAGCTCGCCGGTGTCTCGTTCCTGGGAGCCTCGTCGGGATTTGTCTTGACTATTATGAAAATGGTCGCCATAAACAGCAGCGCCAGCAGTATACCGGGCACAACTCCTCCGGCAAACAGCTTTCCGATGGACGCCTCAGCCATAACGCCGTAGACAATCATCGGCGTGGACGGCGGTATGAGAATACCAAGCGTGCCTCCGGCCGCGACAGTTCCGGTGGACAAAACGTCCTTATATCCCAGCTCTTTCATTTTTGGCACCGCCACGACGCCCATGGTTGCCGCCGTGGCTGGAGCCGAGCCGCATATGGCGCCAAATCCGGCACAGGCGGCAATTGTGGCGCAGCCCACGCCGCCCGGCAGACGGCCGAGCCATTTGTCTCCGGCGTTGAACAATCCGTCGCTCAGGCCCCCGGCAAAGGCCAGATTACCCATTAGGATAAACAGCGGTATAACGCAAAGGCTGTAGTTTGACGCAGTGGTCGCAGGCACCTGACGCAATATGCCGAGCGTTGCGTTGAAGTTCCCCGTGGCCGTCCAGTAGCCGAAAAAGCCGACAAGCATCATGGCAAAACCGATGTGCATACCCAAAAACAGCAACACCAGCATTATCACTATGCCGACCAGCGCAAGAGCTATGTTGCTCATTTCTTTTCCTCCAATTCAAGGCGTCTCGCTGCCTTCGCCCCGGCATAATCTGTCGGGGCAAAAGCTACAGCGAGCTCGCTGTGTCGGGATTATATCTCTGTTTATTCCATATGGGAATCGGCAAGATAGCCCTCATAGGCCTCCCTGGCGCGGTCAAGGAAGGCGCGCGCGTCAAAGTCTCCAGTGGAGTAGTCGGCGCACCATTTGTCGATGTAGGCGTTGGCGGCGATCTCGAAGGTGGCCAGTTCCTCATCGGTAAGCTCGATAATCTCCATACCCGCATCAATGCAAAGCTGCTTGCCGACCTTGAGGTCCTCCTCGAACAGGCGCGCAAACTCCTCTGTCAAATTCCATCCGAAGTGCTTTTCAATAACGGCCTGATACTCCGCGGGCAGCTTGTTCCAGCTGTCAAGATTCATCGCGGTGACAAAGGGTCCGGTCATGATGGGAATTTCGGTGCAGTACTTTGCAACCTCATGAAGGTTGAAGGACTTGACCCCCGAATACTCAAACGTAAAGCCGTCAATGGCGTTTTTCTCCATTGCCTCGTAGATGTCACCGGGGCCGTAGCTCATAACAGAGGCACCCCACTCGCCTATCATGGCAGTGCCGACGCTCGATGAGGTGCGGATATTCAGTCCGGCAAGATCAGCGGCAGTATGTACGGGCTTGGTAGTAAACAGGTAGTTCCCCGGCTGGGTGTAGACATTGAGCACCTTGTAGTTGGACAGCTCCGCCTGAACCTCGGGGTACTCCTCATACATCTGCTTGACCGTCATTGACGTGGCGTACACATCGCCGAACTGCAAAGGCGCCTGCACGACCTCGGTCAGCGGGAACTGGTTGGTAAAGAATGGCGTGAACATCCATCCCATGTCGGCGCTGCCGGCAATAATGCCCTCAGCCACGTCGGTGGCCGCCACCAAAGTGCCGCTGGAATAAATTGTGATGTTAACTGCGCCGTTGGTCTCCTCTTTCACGAGGTCGGCCTTCTCCTGATAGAGCTGGGTCTTAACGGAGGTGGCAGGGTCATGGATGGTGAAGGAAAGGTTGTAAACCGTGCCGTCATCCGCTGGGGCCGAGGCATTGTTGTCTCCGGTGTTTGCGTTCGCATTGGAATTGGCATTGCTGTTGTCGTTTCCGCAGGCGCACAGCGCAAGAAGCATCGCTACACACATAAGCGCCAGAAACAGAGATTTTGCGGTTCTTTTCATTTTTCTCACCTTTCATTTTTTGTCGATTTTTTTCCACAGAAGCAGACTCTTGCCAAAAACGCTGTAGCTTATTGTTATAATAGCATTACGAGGAGCAAATCGGAAACAGCAATAAAGTCCTTTATGACAACCCATGGGTTGTCATAACTCCATATATGGAGTGCCAGATTGCAAAAAAGCAGTGCCACACATATGTGTGGCACTGCTTTTTTGCTCTGATTCTCTCAAGCCTTTTCTTGCAGCTTGTCTATTCCTATGCATATCCTCTTGAGCGTTTCCCTCTTGCCGAGAATCCTCGCTATTTCCACCGCGCCGCCTGGAGTAACGGCCTTGCCGGATATGGCTATGCGCACAGGCCACATGACCTTCGCGTTTTTGGCACCTTCGCGCTCAGCCATATCCGTCATCGCCTTCATGATGCTCTCATCGTCCCAGCTATCGAGCTTTTCAAACTCCGGCAGCATTTTTTTGAGCATGTCCAGACACCCGGGCTCGTCTGTTTTGCTCTTTTTGTGGACATACAGCGCCGTGTCGTAATCCGGCAGCCGGTCAAAAAAATCAATCTTTTCCGGTATATCCGTCAGCTTCTCACAGCGCTGCTGCAAAATCGCGGCTATCTGTGCAGCGTCATAGGCGGTATTTGTCACACTCTGTCGAATATACGGTCCGGCAAGCTCTGCGAATCTCTCCGTCGGGAGGGCTCGGATATACTCACTGTTGAAGTGGGTAAGCTTCTCAATATCAAAGATGGCGGGACTTTTGGAGATTCCCTGTATGTCAAACTGCTCTACAAGCTCGTCCATGGTAAAAATCTCCTGCTCGGCGTGCTCGCCCTTCGGCGACCAGCCCAGCAGCGCAACGTAGTTGACCACAGCGGCCGTGAGATAGCCGTCTGCGATAAGGTCCTCATAGGACGGGTCGCCGTGGCGCTTGGACATCTTGTTGTGTGCGTCGCGCATGACCGGCGAGCAGTGGACATACTTCGGAATCTCCCAGCCGAAGCCCTCGTACAGCAGGTTGTATTTCGGCGTGGACGACAGATACTCGCTGCCGCGCACGACATGGGTTATGCCCATCATGTGGTCGTCAATGACATTGGCAAAGTTATAGGTCGGCAGCCCGTCGCGCTTGATGAGCACCTGGTCGTCAAGGGTCGAGTTTTCAACGGTTATCTCGCCGTAAATCTCGTCGCGGAAGGTGGTGCTGCCCTCGTGCGGGATGCGCTGGCGTATGACGTAGGGCCGTCCCTCGGCCAGCATGGAGCGCACCGTCTCGGGAGCAAGGTCCCGGCAGGGGTCGTCCGCGCGCTCGAACTCGCCGCTGTCCTCCTCCGACTGGGTCTTTTCGCAGAAGCAGTAGTAGGCGTGACCGCGCTCGACCAGCCACTCGGCGTACTTTTTATAGAAACCGCGCCGCTCCGTCTGCACGTAGGGCGCCACGGGGCCGCCCACGTCGGGCCCCTCGTCGTGCTCAAGACCGCACTGGCGCAGGGTGCTGTAGATAACGTCCACCGCGCCGTCTACCAGACGGCCCTGGTCGGTGTCCTCAATGCGCAGGATGAAGTCGCCCTTCGCGTGCCGGGCTATCAGATAGGTATACAGCGCCGTGCGCAGGTTGCCCACGTGCATGTAGCCCGTAGGCGAGGGGGCAAAGCGCGTGCGCACCCTCCCGTGAGGTATGCGCGACTCCATTTCCTCAATCCATTTCATATCCGCCATTTATCTTGTCCTCCCTGAGAGCAGTATACAAATTTGATGTACAGATATATTATTTTAATTTGCGGTAATTGTCAATTACTAATTGTAAAATGCCGCGCCTTATGCTAAAATATGTTTTCAGACAATTTTGAGAAGAATCCGCCCGGATTAATTCGGAATCGTATTTTTACTATAGAAGGATGATAACAAATGGCAAACATGGAGAACACGGAAAGAAAGAAAGTAATGCTCTCGGGCATACAGCCCTCGGGCGACCTGCACCTGGGCAACTACCTCGGCGCGGTGAAAAACTGGTGTACGCGCGCGGACGAGTTCGACTGCTACTATTTCATGGCCGACATGCACACCATAACCGTGCGCCAGACGCCCGCGGACCTGCGCCGGCGCACGCTTGAGCAGCTGGCGCAGTACATCGCCTGCGGTCTTGACCCTGAAAAAAACACTCTTTTCATACAAAGCCACGTTCCCGAGCACGCGCAGCTCGGCTGGGTGCTCAACTGCTACACCATGTTCGGCGAGCTTAGCCGCATGACGCAGTTCAAGGACAAGTCCGCCAAGCACAAGGACAACATAAACGGCGGACTTTTCACCTATCCCGCGCTCATGGCCGCGGACATACTGCTCTATCAGCCGGAGTACATCCCCGTCGGCGAGGACCAGAAGCAGCACTGCGAGCTCACGCGCGACGTGGCCATACGCTTCAACAACATCTA
>CATJWG010000080.1 GCA_949744165.1 uncultured Eubacteriales bacterium
ACGTACATATTAAGGAGGTAAAGCACTTGGCTCATTTAAGCGACACCGCCGCGCGTCAGGTCAACGAGATATGTGACCGGCACATAGGCGAAAACACTCCGCTGATAATGATACTCAGCGACATCCAGAAGGAATTCGGATATGTACCTATCGAGGTGCAGGAAATTGTATCTGCGCGCACCGGCATACCCGTGGCGGAAATTTACGGCGTTGTTACATTTTACTCGTTTTTCTCCCTCAACCCCAACGGTAAGTACGTTATAGGCTGCTGCCTGGGCACCGCGTGCTATGTCAAGGGCGCGCAGCAGGTTATAGACAAATTCTCCGAGCTGCTGGGCATAGCCCCCGGCGAGACGACGGAGGACGGTATGTTCACCATTGACGCGCTGCGCTGCATCGGCGCGTGCGCCGCGGCTCCCGCCGTGACGATAAACGGCAAGATTTACGCCCGCGTGACCGTGGACCAGGTTGAGGGCATTATTGACGAATACAGAAGCGGAGGTGTCATTTGATGTTCACTTCATGTCAGGAGCTTGAGGCGAGGATAGCCGAGTATACCCGCGAGCTGGACGGCAAGTTCGACGGCAGCGAGGGTATGCGTTACGTTATGCTCTGCGGCGGCACAGGCTGCGTCGCCGCCAACAGCATGGGTATAAAGGAGCGTTTTGAAACACTTATAGAGAAAAACGGCCTGTCCGGCAAGGTTGGCGTGCGTGTTGCCGGCTGCTTCGGCATGTGCTCTCAGGGCCCCTTCGTGCGTATCTTCCCCGAGGACGTCCTCTACCGTCTGGTGAAGGTCGAGGATGTGGACGAGATTGTGGAACGTGACCTTATGGAGGGCGAGACTGTGGACCGCCTTTTGTATGAGGACCCCGAGACGGGCGACCGCATACAGAAGATGGCCGACATCCCCTTCTATCGTAAGCAGAAGCGCATAGCGCTGCACGGCTGCGGAAAGATTAACCCCAACAAAATTGAGGAGGCCCTCGGCTGCGGCGGCTATAAGGGCCTGATAAACGCGCTGAAGATGAAGCCGGAAGAGGTTATAAAGCTCATTCTCGACTCTGGACTGCGTGGCCGAGGCGGCGGCGGCTTCCCCACCGGCAAGAAGTGGCAGTTTGCCTTTGCACAGGACAGCGAGCAGAAATACGTGGTATGCAACGGCGACGAGGGCGACCCCGGTGCTTTCATGGACCGCTCCATTCTGGAGGATAATCCCCTTGCGGTTATAGAGGGCATGGCCATAGCCGGCTACGCGATTGGCGCGAGCGAGGGCTATCTGTACATTCGAGCGGAGTACCCCACCGCAGTGTCGCGCATCAACAGCATCATAAAGCAGGCCGAGGAGCTGGGGCTTCTGGGCGACAATATTCTCGGCACGGGCTTTTCTTTCCACGCGCATGTGCGCCTTGGCGCCGGAGCCTTCGTCTGCGGCGAGGAGACCGCCCTGCTCAACTCGATAATGGGCTTGCGTGGTATGCCGCGTCCCCGTCCGCCCTTCCCCGCGGTTGAGGGCCTGTGGGGCAAGCCGACCATCGTCAACAACGTCGAAACGCTTGCAACTGTGCCCTATATTCTGCGCGAGGGACTCGAGGCCTTCACGCAGTACGGCACCGAGCGCAGCCGCGGAACGAAAGTGTTCGCCCTCGGCGGCAAGGTCAACAACGTCGGTCTCGTGGAAATTCCCATGGGCGTTACCCTGCGCGAGCTCATCTACGAGATAGGCGGCGGAATACAAAACGGCAAGAAGTTCAAGGCCATACAGACCGGCGGCCCCTCCGGCGGATGCCTGACGGCCGAGTACCTTGACACGCCGATTGACTTTGACAACCTCAGCGAGCTCGGCTCCATGATGGGCTCCGGCGGAGCCATAGTTATGGACGAGGATAACTGTATGGTGGATGTGGCGAAGTTTTACATGGGCTTTATCTGCGATGAGAGCTGCGGTAAGTGTACCCCCTGCCGTATCGGCACAAAGCGTATGATGGAGATTTTGGAGCGCATAACCGGCGGCACAGGAACCATGAAGGACTTCGAGGAGCTTGAGGCGATAGGCAAGGCATGCCAGGACAACGCGCTGTGCGCCTTGGGCAAGACCGCGGCCAATCCGATAATCTCCACAATTACGCATTTCAAGGATGAGTACATATCGCACGTGGTGGACAAAAAATGCCCTGCCAAGGTGTGCAAGAAGCTCATGAGCTACATAATCGAACCCGACAAGTGCAAGAAGTGCAGCCTGTGCTCGCGCCAGTGCCCTGTGGATGCGATAAGCGGCCAAATAGGCAAGACGGCCTTTGTCATAGACCAGGCCAAGTGTATCAAGTGCGGCACCTGTATCTCCTCCTGCAAGTTCGGCGCCATATCCAGAGAATAAGGGGGAAAGCGCAATGAGTAAAATAAATATCAAAATAGAGGGACAGAGCTACCAGGTCGAAGAAGGGCTGACTATCCTTGAGGCTGCAAAGGTGTGCGGCTACGAGATTCCCTCTCTGTGCAGCTTCAACCACGGCGAATGCAGCCGCGGCTCCTGCCGAGTATGCCTTGTCGAAGCCAGCGGCGTCAGGGGCCTTGTGGCCTCCTGCGTTTACCCCGTTAGCGAGGGTATGGAGATTAAAATATCCTCCCCCAAGGCCGTTAAGGCCCGGCGCACCTCCGTGGAGCTGCTGCTTTCAAACCACTCCATGAACTGCCAGCAGTGCGAGAAAAACGGCCGTTGCGAGCTGCTGCATGTCGCCCGCCTGACCGGTGCGCGCGAGGACATGTTCCAGGGAGTGAAAACCCGTCCCACCTTCGACAACGTCACCCCGTCGATAGTGCGCGACACTTCCAAATGTATCCTGTGCGGCAGGTGCATCGAGCGCTGCCGCTCGGCGCACGGAAACGGAGTGCTCGGCTTTGAAAACCGAGGCTTCAACACCGTGGTTGGCCCTGCCGGCAACGTGACGCTCGACCGCTCGCCCTGCCTGATGTGCGGACAGTGCGTGAGCGTATGCCCCACCGGCGCGCTCATGGCGAAAAGCGAGATTGACAAGGTTGACCGTGCCTTTGCCGAGGGCAAGCACGTGATTGTACAGACCGCCCCCGCCGTGCGCGCCGCGCTGGGCGAGGAGTTTGGCATGAAGATAGGCACTCCCGTCACGGGCAAGATGGTCGCGGCCCTGCGCCGTCTCGGCTTCGAGAGAGTGTACGACACCGACTTCGGCGCGGACCTGACAATAATGGAGGAGGCC
>CATJWG010000081.1 GCA_949744165.1 uncultured Eubacteriales bacterium
CGACCGGCCGCTGGACCTGCTGCGCGCGTATCTTGACAGCATAGGCGACAGCCTTGTAATTTCTGAGGGAGACGACATGTTCAAGGTGCATGTGCATACCAATATCCCCGGCGCTGCGCTGACCGAGGCGGCAAAGTATGGCACGCTTGAGACGGCGAAGATAGAGAACATGCGTACCCAGCACGACGAGCTGCTCGAGCCCGACGACGATGATGGCAGCGACTACCGCGCTGCCGTGGCTCCCGAGGCCGAGGAGCCTGAGATTGCCGAACCGGAAAAACGCTACGGCTTTGTGGCCGTGTGCGCGGGCCAGGGCATGGCGGAGCTTTTCCGTGAGCTGGGAGTTGACCGCATTGTCACCGGCGGACAGACCATGAATCCATCGACTGAGGATATTCTGCGCGAGGTAAACCGCACGCCGGCTGAGACGGTGTTTGTTTTCCCGAACAACAAAAACATAATAATGGCCGCCGAGCAGTGTGCTCCGCTGACCGAGAAAAAAGTAGTGATTGTGCCGACGAAAACGGTGCCTCAGGGTGTTTCGGCGATGCTGAACCTTGATACATATGCCTCTCAGGAGGAGATTGAGCAAACCTTCCGCGAGGTTATCGGCAGGGTACACACCGCGCAGATAACCTATGCCGCGCGCGACTCTGAGTTCGACGGCCACAGCATCCGCGCCGGCGAATACCTTGGCCTTCTTGACAGCGCGCTGCTGGGCAGCTACACCGAGCCCGAGGAGCTGTTCAATACTCTGTGCGTCGAGCTGAAAAAGCTTGAGCCGGAGTTCATCTCCGTTTACTACGGCAGCGACGTGGATGAGGCGGACGCCAATCTTGCCGCGGGGATAATTGAGCAGAACTTTCCCGAGGCCGAGATAAGCATAGTAAACGCCGGACAGCCGGTGTATTATTACATGATATCGGCGGAGTGACAGAGCTTCAAAAAAGTGGCCTCGCCACTTTTTTGAGGGGATTTTCTTCCCTTCAGGCGGCCGAAGACCGCCGCCTGAGAAGGAAATGCTCTCCGCTTTGCGCGCTCGCCGTCCGCCAACGGCGGACAGCTCGCACGCACGCTGCGCGAGAAGTGTTTTTTGTCAGGCGCATGTCCTGACAAAGAACGATTTGAATTTATTCGCGGCCCGAGCCGCGAACAGCTCTGCATAAAGAATTTGCAGGCGGCATAACCGCTGACAAGTTCTAATGTCTGCGAGGCTTTGATATCCATAAGACCCGCCGTTCGGCGGGCCTTATGGCTTATGGGGCCGTGAGGACCCGGAATTTTGAAAAAGGAGAAAAGATGATAACCTACGAGGATATAAGAGCAAACGAAACGGTAAACACCTACATAACCAAGGCGGACGAGTCGCTGCTGGCTCTGGGCTTTACGGAGCACAGCTTCCCGCACGTGTGCCAGGTCGCGGCTGTGAGCGGCTATATAATGGAGACGCTTGGCTACCCCCAGCGTGAGATTGAACTGGTGCGCATTGCGGCTTATCTGCACGACATAGGCAACCTTGTCAACCGCGTGGACCACTCCCAGAGCGGGGCGGTGATGGCCTTTCGCATACTCAGCGAGCTGGGCATGCCGGCAGCCGAGGTCGCGGAGATTGTCACGGCCATAGGCAACCACGACGAGGGCACAGGAAAGCCGGTCAGCCCTATGTCTGCGGCGCTGATTCTCGCCGACAAGTCCGACGTGCGCCGCAGCCGTGTGCGCAACCAGGACGTGTCCACCTTCGACATACACGACAGGGTCAACTATTCCGTTAAAAAGTGCGAGCTGAAGATAAACGAGATACACACTCTGGTAAAGCTCAAGCTCTCGGTTGACACGCGCTACGGCTCGGTTATGGATTATTTTGAGATTTTCATGCAGCGCATGATGCTCTGCCGCAAGGCGGCCGAGGCCCTGGGATTACAGTTCAAGCTCATGATAAACGAGCAGCAGCTAATATAAATCAAAAATAAGGCCGCCATTACAGGGCGGCCTTATTTTTGAGGAGATTCACTTCGCTTTGCGCCTCACCTGCCGCTCATGGGCGGCAGGTTTGACGCTCGCTTCGCGCGAGGTGTTTTTTTGCCAGGCACACAAGATAGATTGCCCAGCAAGAGCAGGAAAGGGCCTCTGAGGGGTGTCCTGAAAAAACGCTTTGAACTTATTCGCGGTGTGCAAACCGCGAACTCTGCGGGGCTTATTGCAGGTTCAGCTTCTTTTTCAACAGCAGGGAGCTTGTGAAAAACAGGGCAACGCAGATTATCAGGGAGAGCAGCAGGCTCAGCGCCAGGCTTTCGTTTATCCAGCGGAGGACTGTTTCGGGCTGAGTACTGGGGAAGCGGACAGTCACGTTGAAGAAACGGTGCTCGCTGAACAGCGAGGTAAAAAGCGAGCACACGGTGCAGATGCCGAAATAAGCGCCAATGCTTGCCCAGACGCGGTGGCGGTTGGCGAGCTGGCCGATACACATTGCGGCATAGGTCATGAGCACGAACTCAAAGCAACTTACAAAGCTGTGGAGTGCGGTCTGCACAATTATGAGAATTGACGAGCCCCATATGCCGTGTTCCCTGAGCGCTTCTATTGCCTCGTTCAGCCAGCCGAAAAATTCTGAAAAGTCTATTTCCGCCAGCTCGGGGATGCCGAAGAGCATCAGCATAAACGACAGGGTGCTTACAATCGCTCCGGCAACACACCACACGCCGGAGGTGACCATCTTTGCCAGCACGTGCTCCCAGGGGTTGACGGGCAGTACGTTCATCAGATAGCCTTGGCGCCCAAGCAGATTGTCCCAGAAGCGGCGGATTATTATCACGAAGGTGATGACCCATACTGCGGTGAAGAGCATAACCAGCAGCATTGTGATAAGCGCAATGAGGATGTCCGACTGTAGGCCCTCGACGCTGTAGAATACGCGTGCTATCAGCGACATGACCAGCAGCGCGGCGTACATCGGCAGAAATATTCTCCCCGTTGCGGAAAATTCATATTTGAAAAGCTTTTTTAACATGCGAACACCTCCCTGAAAAGTGCGTCAACACTCTTGCCCTCGCGCTCGCGCAGCTCGTCTGCGTTGGAATGGAGCATTATTTTTCCGTTTTTGAGGAATACAACTTCGTCAAGCACGGATTCAATGTCGGCGATAAGGTGCGTGGATATCACTACGGTGCCATTTTCGGAGTAGTTGCCGATTATGGTGCGCAGAATGTAGTCGCGCGCAGCGGGGTCCACGCCGCCTATGGGTTCGTCGAGCAGGTAAAGCTGCGCTCTGCGGCTCATGGTCAGCACAAGCTGTGTCTTTTCCCTGTTGCCCTTGGAAAGGCTCTTGAGCCGGTCAGTGGGCTTCAGACTGAGGCTTGTGAACATCTCCTTGGCCTTGTCGGCATCGAAGTCCTCGTAAAAGTCCCTGAACAGGCGCATAAGGTCGCGCAGGTTCATGTAGTCGGGCAGATAGTCCGCATCCGGAAGATAGGACACCTTGCTCTTGGTCACGGCGCCGGGGGCGTCGCCGTCTATGAGTATCTCTCCGGCGGTAGGGGTCAAAAGACCGTTGGCCAGCTTTATCAGGGTGGTTTTGCCGCTGCCGTTGGGGCCCAGCAGGCCGACTATGCGCCCGCGCTCAAGCGTAAGGTCAATCGCGTCGAGCGCGCGTGGCCCGCCGTAGCTCTTGGCAAGGCCGCGGCAGATGAGTATCTCGTTCATGTTCGCTCCTCCCTCTCTAAAAGCGTGACTACCTCACGCTTGTCATAACCTAACTTTCTCATCTCGCCGAGAAAGCGGTCTATTTTCTCCTGCGCCAGCTCCGCGCGCAGCGCGGCGATACTCTCGGGGTCATCCGTGACGAAGCGTCCGGAGGTACGCTGGGAGAACACCAGCCCGCGCCGTTCAAGTTCGGACATGGCCCGTTGCATCGTATTCGGGTTCACCGCGGCGTCATTTGCAAGCTCGCGTACCGTGTCCATGCGGCTGCCGGGCGGGTAAATCCCTGTGACTATGCGAAGCTGAAGCTGTTCGACAAGCTGGGAGTATATCGTCCGGTCTCCGCTGAAGGTCCAGGACATTGTTTTGCCTCCTTCTGTGTTATTGTATTAAGTGATTAATACAATAACACAGAAGGACGTATATGTCAATAGCCTTGGAAAATTTTTTTGCGAAAGAAATCAGCCGCCCCTAAGAGGGCGGCTGAGCACATTTTAATAAGCGTAGCGGTTTAGTTTCAAACAAGCGGCTATGCCGGTTGTTTTGTATGCCTCAACTGAGGCTTTCATCGAGCGCCTGAGCAATGCTGCTGTAGGTTTCAGCGCTGAAGATATCGCTCAGGCCGGCCTCCTCAAGGGCCTCAGAATAGTAATAGTATTCCGTGTCCATGGCGCACACGGTAAGAAATTTGTCCACACCCTGCTCATAGGAGTCCTCCATGAGCTTATAGAGCTCCAGCGCGCCCAAGGCGCTTACACTGTAGCTTATGTAGTAAAACGGAGTTTCAAAATTGTGACTTATGCCCATCCACTCGGTTTCATAGCCGTCGTATGGAATGTAGCCGTACTCCTCGTAGAGCTCGGCGTATATCTCGTTTACCCTGTCCACGGTCAGGTTCGGCTCGGCGTAGACGCGCTGCTGGAACTCGTCGTACAGCGCGCCGTCGACAACGCTGTGAATCATGTTCATGAGCAGATAACCACGCGCGGCGTCTGCGTAATCACCAAAAATTTCGTCATAATAATGAGTAAAAAGCAGCTCCATTCCCTGGCTTTGCAGCTCGCTGAGGTCGTTGTCGCTTATGCCGAAGAGAAGGTCGCTCTGCGTGTAGAAAGCGTTGGGAAAGTGGCCGAATTCGTGGAACATGTCAGTGTAGTCATAAAACTCGTCGTAGGCCGAATTGAAAATATACGGCTCGTTGACGTAGTAAAGCAGCGTGGTGTAGCCTGTGTTGGCTTTGTCGGAGTCGTGCTCAATGTCATAGAGCCTGTAGTCAACCATGTAGCGGAAGGCAGTGTATAGTTCGGGTGAAATCTTCGGCAGTATGCGGTCCATGGAATTTATTATCGCCGCGCTGCTGTAGTCAACCGCGTTGGAGGACTGGAGCTGCTCGACATCGGCGTACACGTGCTCGGAGTGCCTGTTCATTACGGGCACAATCTGCTCCTTGACGCCCTGCCATACCGCCTGCGCGTCCTCGGGCGTGTAGTCCTTGCTGTATGTCATGTCATAGGCGTAGTCGGCGTAGGTGGCGTAGCCGCTGTCCGCGGCCTTGCTGCGGCGCAGCTCCACCAGGTCGATGAACACCTGACCAACGGCGTCATAGTCTATTTCAGGCTGAGCCATAAGTCGAAAGTATTCGCCTATGAGCTCGTTTTCCGCATTGTATACGCCCAGCTCGCTGTCATCCTCAGTCGGCTCATATTCCTCGAACCAGGAAATGAGAATGTCGTCATAAACCGCGCTCATGAGCCCAGCGTTGGGAGACACGGCCATTGCATGCATGGCGTTCCAGTATTCGTCGTTGGCCGTGTAGTACATCTCCTGAGTGTACAAAAGCTCCTCGGCCACCTTGTCGTCGTCGGGCCGGGCAGACTGCTTAAGTGAGATGAGCGTGAGCATGGTCTGGATGTAATACAGCTCGTCGGTCAGGTTAAAGTCCGCGTCGTCAAACTCCTGCTCAGTTCCGCCGTTCTCGGCAAGAGCATATATAGGATCAAGGTACTCGTCGAGCCATTCGCGCTCATAGTGCTCGTATTCCATGGCGGTGTACTTTACATCCCCGCGCCAGACGTCCTGGAAATAGGTTTTGTCTCCGGTGACAGCCGTGGGTGCGGGTGTGGCTGTGCTCTCCGCCGTGGGGACGGGGGCAACTGTGCCGCGGGGCTCCGATAACATCGCGCAGCCGCACAGCGAAAGCATGAGCGCCGCACATATTATAAGACTTATAAGCTTTGTTTTCATATCTTTTTATTCCCCCTATACTTTTCGGTGCCTATTAAAGAATATATTATTACCATTAGGGGGCATATGTCAAGCCGGAGGCGGCAAAAAGCAGCACCTTCGTTTTTTAAGAAAATCTTACTTTTTTCGTAAATGCGAATTTTGGTCTAATTTGCTGTTGCTTTTGCGCGGCGCGTCTGCTATCATATGGAATTAGTCGCACGGGAGTGTGCGTACCCACTTTTGCTTTCAAGGAGAAACTTAATGAGAAGAAACAGCCACAGCCAGCTCGGTAGCTTTCTTGCCCGAAACTGTATGCGCGGCGTTCCGAAAAGCTGCATCTACGCTTTCCGCTTCGGCTGCATAGAGCCGGACATGAACCCTGCGACCTATCTCAAGGGCTCCTGCCATATACAGCGGCTGCGAGGACACAATTTCAATAACTGCGAAAAGTACATGAAGCGAATTTCTGACCGCCTTGAAAAGCGGGGAGTGAACAATGTTTTCGCCTTTTACAAGCTTGGCCGCCTTGTCCACTACATTACCGACGGCTTTACCTTTGCCCACAATTCTAACTTTTCCGGCAATCTGCGGGAGCACTCGGCATATGAGCATGGGCTGCACGAGTTTTTTCCCGAATATCTCAGACGCTGGGGCGACAGCCTGCTGTGCCTGCGCGAGCACGGCAGTGCTTTCGGCGTTATCGAGCGCGAGCACAGCGAGTATATGCACCAGCCGTCAAATATGCTGCGTGATTCACGATTCGCAATACTCACGGCTCTGTCCGTGGTGAGCATAATTATGGAAAGCACGGCCCTCGGATAACGTGGCGGGCTGATAAAATCACGGAGGTTGGAACGATGGAAAAAACGCAAAAAGAGGGCAGACCTGTTGACGAAGAGAGCGTCTGCCGCCATTTTGAGCGTATACCCCAGTCCCTGATAGAGGAGCCGGAGGTCTGCGAGTGGTGCGAGCACTACGAAAACGGCCTGTGCTTTCATGAAGAAAGCTGAAATGAACGGAGTCCTGCCGTAAGGCGGGGCTCCATTAATTTTACTGCGCGCAAGAAAATATTTCCGAAAAAATTTTACTGCGCTAAAACTTTCTGCGCGCTTCGCGCGTCTTTAATACAGACGTCAAACTTATGCGGTCTTGCAGAATTTTTCCCGAAAGGACGGTTGAAGCTATGTCAAGCTCAGGGGAGGGCGCACTGATTGCCTACCTCACGCAGGAACAAGCGCGGTTTTACCGCTTGGCCTACAGCTATCTCAATAACAGGGAGGATGCGCTCGACGCGGTGCAAACCGCCGTGTGCCGCGCGCTGGAGCGCCAGAGCAGCCTGCGCAGCGCCGGCGCGATGCGCAGTTGGTTCTACCGGATTCTTATAAACGTCTGTCTGGATATCATGCGCGGCAGGGCGCGCAGTGTGCCTCTTGAGCAGTGGGATGACCCAGGCGTGGAGGACCCGCTTCCGCCGGACGGCAGCCTGGCTGAGCGAGTGAACGCGCTTCCGGTGGCGGCAGGCACGGTAGTAAAGCTGCGATTTTACGAGGAGCTTTCCCTAAAAGAGATTGCCGCCGTCACCGGGTGCAGCATCAACACGGTGAAAAGCCGCCTTTACTCAGGCTTGAGAAAATTACGTATTGCTATGGAAGGAGCGGAAATTGAATGAACGAATTTGACGAAGCCCGCGAGGCCTATGAGAATATTCCAATCCCGGACGAGCTTGCGGAGCGGGTGAGCGCCGGCATACGGCAGGGGAGGCGCAGCCGTCGGGCGCAGAATCGTGCGGGCCTTCGCTGGCTCGCCGCTGCATCGTGCTTTGTGCTTATGCTGGCGGGGCTCAATCTCTCACCAACTGTGGCGCACGCCGCCGCCGGAGTGCCGGTGCTCGGCAGTGTGTTTCGGGTACTGACTTTTGTCAGCTATGACACGAAGGAGGATGAGGTCAATTATTCCGTGTCTGTTCCTCAGATTGAGGCGGAAAGCAGTTTAACGGCCGAGACTGTCAATACGCTTATTCAGGAGGCGGTAGACCGGCATCTTGAGCAGGCGCAGCGTGACTGGGAGGGCTACAAAGAAGCCTTCTTTGCCACAGGCGGTACGCAGGAGGAGTGGGGCGACAGGGAGATGGATGTATTTGTTGATTATGAAGTTCTGTCGCAGACGAGCACACGCCTGTCCTTTTCCGTGAGACTTGCAAAGGGCTGGGTCACCGCCAGCGAGGAACGGTACTATTACAATCTTGATTTGGAGAACGACCGAGAGCTGACATTGTGCGACCTGCTGGGTGAGGACTGGATAAGCACCTGCAACACCGCAATCAGGGCGGAGATTGACGAGAGCGTAAGCCGTGAGGGCTACACCCGCTACTTTGCGCCTGACATGGGAGGATTTTCCACCGTAGATGAGAACACGATGTTCTATATCCGTGAGGACGGCGTCCCCGTAACCGTCTTTCCGCCCTACTCCATTTCCCCCGGAGCCTACGGCTTTTCCGAGTTTCCGATAGTCAGATAAAACAACGCACAACGCAAAAGCGCGGCAGGATTGCGGCATATGCAAAAAAGCAACTGCTGCGGGGAATCCGAAAAAACAAGGCCCATCCGAATGGATGAGCCTTGTTTGACGCATTTTTACAGTCCGTACTTTTTATTAAACTTATCGACGCGTCCGCTGGTATCAACAAGCTTCTGCTTGCCGGTGTAGAAAGGGTGGCACTTCGAGCAGATTTCAACGGTGATGTTCTGCCTGGTGCTGCCGGTCTCGATAATCTCGCCGCAGGCACAGCGGATGGTGGTCTGCTTATAA
>CATJWG010000082.1 GCA_949744165.1 uncultured Eubacteriales bacterium
CGGCGGGGGACTTGCCATGCTGCCGATGCTCCAGCGCGAGATTGTCGAGCTGCGCGGCTGGGCCAGCGAGCAGGAGCTGACGGACTATTACGCCATAGGTCAGTGTACCCCCGGCATAATTGCGGTAAACACGGCCACCTTCGTTGGGCAGAAGCAGCGCGGCGTCGCCGGAGGAATAGCGGCTACGCTGGGCTTGGTGTTTCCCTCGCTTGTAATCATCACCATTGCGGCGGCGGTGCTCGGCAACTTTGCGGAGCTGCCCGCGGTAAAAAATGCTTTCGCGGGAGTTCGCGTGTGCGTGTGCGTGCTGATACTCAACGGCGTGGTCAAGCTGTGGAAAAAGACGGTTGTGGACCGCGTGACGCTGTGCATTTTTGCCGCCGTGATGGCCGCGTCAGTGTTCACGAAGCTCTCGCCGGTGCTGTTTGTGCTGCTTGCCGCGGCCGCCGGACTGGCCGTCAAGGGACTGGAGGCGCGCGGGAAATGATTTACCTGAGACTGTTCTGGGAATTTTTCAAAACGGGCCTTTTCGCCATCGGCGGCGGCATGGCCACGCTGCCCTTCCTGCGCGACATGGGAGCGCGCACAGGGTGGTTTACAGACGCCCAGCTCACCGATATGATTGCGGTGTCGGAGTCCACGCCGGGGCCTATTGGCGTGAATATGGCCACATATGTCGGCTTTGAGTCGGCGGGCCTGCCCGGCGGCGTTGTGGCGACGCTGGGGCTTATCGCGCCGTCGATAATCATCATTCTGATAATCGCGGCCTTTCTCAAAAGCTTCCGCGACAACCGCTATGTCGAGCGCGTGTTTTACGGCATACGTCCGGCCTCGACGGCGCTTATCGCCGCGGCGGGGGTGTCGGTGATGCTGCTGTGCCTGTTTGACCTTGAGGCGTATAAGCTCACGGGTGAGCTTACCCGGGTGGTGAGCGTGAAGGGACTTGCGCTTTTCGCGGTGGTATGGGTGCTGACAAATCTGGTCAGGCCCGCGAAAAACCTGCACCCGATAATTTTCATCGCGCTTTCCGCGGCCGCGGGAATTGTGTTCCGCTTTGCGGGGGCGTAGGCTAAAAGAGGATTAGAGCCGCAATAAAAGTGAACAGGGCGGAGACGAGACCGTGAAGGATGCGTCCGGCGAAATGCCGGGCGCATTTCATGTCTGTGCCCTCAAGCACTGAAAGTGTCTGGCAATGTACGCTCAGCCCTCCGAAGCCGAGAAGGAAAGAACAGAGTGCCAGATTTGCCGGAGTGGGGGCAAGGCCGCTCATCGCGCCTATGCCGCCTCCCAATTCGAGCAGCCCCGTGAGCAGCGCGCGGCAGAAAGCAAGCTCTGCGCCGCTGCTCGCGGACAGCTCTCCGGCCGCTGCGGAGAAAATGCCCGCACGGTCGAGCAGTCCGGTCACGACGCAGAAAAACAGCACGAAGCCGCAGACGTTCAGCGTTGAGCTCACGGCGTTCTTAACGCTGTCCGACAGCGCTGCGGCAAAGGAGCGGACCTGAAGCTCTCCGTGCTCCGCCGTTCCGGCCGCGCCTCTGCGCCCGCGGGAAAAGACCACGCCGACGGTAACGGCTGCGAGAACGTGGCTGAGATACAAAATCGCGCCGCACGCTGAGCTGCCGAACACGCCGGAGCCCGCCGCGCCGAGGATGAAGGCGGGACCGGTGTTGTTGCAGAAGGGCAGCAGCCGCTCTCCCTCCCGAGCACTCAGATCACCGGAGCGCACAAGCCCCGCCACGGCGGCCGCGCCGACAGGATATCCGCCGGTCAGACCCAGAACGAATGGGACGCAGCCAAGGCCTGATACCCCGAAAAGCGCGCGCATGGGTCCCTCCGCCGCACGTGCCAGAAGCTGGGGCAGTCCCAGCGAGGAGACGAGCCCCGACAGCACGAAAAATGGCAGCAGCGAGGGAACGATTACAGACGAGCACAGCTCAAGCCCGCCCCTGACGCTCTCAGCCGCTGCTGCGGGAGCGAGGACAAGCGCGCCCAGCCCGGCAAGCGCGGCGGCGCAGGACAGCCAGAAGCCGGCGTATTTTTTTACTTTCATGTTTTGCACATTTGGCACCACCTTAAAATGCTGGTTTGTACAAAGGATATGTCAAAGCTGGCGTAAACTTGTCTTTGTATGCATAAGATGTCCGGTAGAGGTGCTCAGGGCGCAGGGGAGGTAGATGAAAATGCCGAGGTGGATAGATGAACTGGCCGAGCGGTTCGACCTGCCGGCGGAGACGGCGGCGGGCGCGCCCAAAATAACCGTAACGGGGGCCAGCCGCGTGATTATAGAAAACCACAGGGGGTTGCTGGAGTATTCCGATACGCTCATAGAGGTCGGAGCGGGGCGCTTTCACGTGCGTGTGCGCGGCGAGGGGCTCATGCTGCGGGCGATGGACAGTGAGATTCTGATAATAAGCGGGACCATATTCGGAGTGGATCTGGAATAGCGTAAAACAGGCTAAGCCTGTTTTACGCTATTCCGGCGGATTCGCTTTACTATGTGCCTCGCCGCAGCGGCGGCGAAATCTGCTCTGTTTTAAGAATATGTAAGCGTCATAGCCGCCAACATCTTTGGAATGCGAGGCTTTTTCAACATGGGGAGTGAGAGATTATGTACGGATTTTTCAACAGAATACGCTCGCGTGCCTGCGTGACGGTAAGCGGGGCGATGCCGGAGGCGTTGCTCAACGCCTGCGCTGCGGCGGGTATTGAGATAATATCCGCCGTGCCGGTGGACCCCGTCACGCTACGCCTGACTGTGCCCTACAGGCGGCTGCGGCAGGTACAGTCGCTGGCGCAGAAATGTATGTGCACGCTCAGTGAGGAGACGAACGCGGGTGCGGCGGCCATGGGAAGGAAGCTGTGGCACAGGCTCGTGGCCTTTGTGCTGGCGCTGTGCGCACTGGGGCTTTTGTTCGTCTCTCGGGCTTACATATGGGAGATAGAGGTAACGGGCAATGAGACTGTGAGCACGGGCGAGATACTCGACGCGCTCGAGCAATGCGGCGTCGGCTTGGGAAGCTTCTGGCCGAATTTCACCAGCGACAGCATACGAAGCCGTGTACTCGCGCAGATACCGGAGCTTTCCTGGCTGACGGTAAACGTCCGCGGCAGCAGAGCCGAGGTAATAGTGCGTGAGCGGATACCAAAGCCGGAGATGATAGACAACGACGAGCCCTTTGACATTTTTGCGAGGAAGGAGGGCTTTATCGTGGAGGTGCGCGCGCTTGCCGGCAGCGCGCAGGTGCGGCGCGGCCAGGCCGTTTCACGCGGGCAGCTGCTTATCTCCGGCGCAGTGGAGGACATCACAGGCGGCGTGCGCGGAGTACACGCCTACGGCGAGGTGACGGCGCGGACATATTATGAAATAAACGCCATTTGTCCTGCCATGCAGGAGGAAAAGCGCTATACAGGGGAGAAAAAAGACCGCTGGGCCCTTGTTATCGGCAATAATCGCATAAATTTTTACGGAAACAGTAGCATTTCCGACTCTGATTGTGATAGAATCTACACGGAATACAAAATGGAGATTGAGGGACTTTTTTCCCTGCCTGTGAGTCTGGTGCGCGAGCGCAGCGTATTTTATGAGTGCGCGAGCGTTCCGGCGGATGCTTATCAACAGCGTTTGCTGCTTGAGCAGGAGCTGCATCAAAGGCTTTTGGAGGAGACGAACGGCGGAAAAATAATTTACGAGAGCTTTTCACGCAGCCAGAGTGGGGATATAATAAGCGTATGCCTGCGCGCCGAGTGCGAGGAGAGCATAGGCGTTGCTATCAAATCTGAGGTCGCTCCGCTGGAGACAAAACAGGAGATTACGGAAGGAACTGCATAGATGACAGAACGGACGATAGAGGTTGACAGGGTTGAGAACATTATCAGTGTGTTCGGCTCCTTTGACCAGAATTTGCGCATAATTGAGACAGAGCTGGGCGTGTCGGTCTCTGACAGAGAATCGGAGCTGCGCATATCCGGTGAAGCGGAGGCCGTGATGCATGCTGAGAAGGCGATAAACGGCCTTCTGTCGCTCGCGGCGAAGGGCGAGAGCATAGACGCGCAGAATGTGCGCTATATTCTGGGGCTGGTGCGCGAGGGGAGAGAGACGGACATAGCCGAGCTGGCCGACGACGTCATCTGCGTCACGGCCAAGGGCAAGCCGGTAAAGGCCAAGACGCTGGGGCAGAAAAAATACTGCGAGGCCATGCGGGGGAATACCGTGACTCTCGGCATAGGCCCCGCGGGCACGGGCAAGACCTATCTCGCCGTGGCCGCGGCGGTGGCGGCTTTCCGCGCAAAGGAGGTCAACCGTATTATCCTCACGCGCCCGGCTGTGGAGGCTGGAGAGCGGCTCGGCTTCCTGCCGGGGGACCTTCAGAGCAAGGTTGACCCCTATCTGCGCCCGCTGTACGACGCGCTGTTTGATATGCTGGGTGCCGAGACCTACAACAAGTACCTTGAGCGCGGCAACATTGAGGTTGCTCCCCTGGCCTACATCCGCGGGCGTACGCTGGACGACAGTTTTATCATTCTCGACGAGGCTCAAAATACTTCGCGCGAGCAGATGAAGATGTTTTTAACCCGAATGGGCTTCGGCTCGAAGATGGTGATAACCGGAGACGTTACTCAGATTGACCTCCCCACGGACAAGCCCAGCGGCCTGAAGGAGGCCATGCGCGTGCTCGACGGGATAGAGGATATTAAAATCTGCCGCCTTTCCGCCGCGGACGTGGTGCGCCATGTGCTGGTGCAGCGGATAATCGAGGCGTATGAGAAGCACGCGGCACCGCCGGACAAGCCGGCGAAGCCTGTCAGACGCAATACCTATAAGAGAAAGAACGGGTAGGAGATGCACAAAATATCAATTTCACGGGAAAAACGCGGCATTGGTTTTCCCGATGCGGGGCGGCTGATAACGCGGGCGGTAAAAGCTGCGCTGCGGGAGCAGGGAGTGAGCTGTAACTGCGCAGTAAACGTGCTGTTGACGGACGATGCGGGAATTCATGAGATAAACCTTGCCCAGCGCGCCGTAGACAGCGCTACCGACGTGCTGTCCTTCCCACTCAACGAGCTTGAGCCTGGACGCTTTGACGCGGACGTTTGCGAGTATGACTACGAAAACGAGTGCGTGATGCTTGGGGACATGGTGCTGTCGCTCGAGCGATGCTTTGCGCAGGCGTGTCAGTTTGGACACAGTTTCGCGCGGGAGCTGGGTTACCTGACGGTCCATTCGACGCTGCACCTGCTCGGATACGACCACATGGACGAGGGCGCTCAGAAAGCGATTATGCGCTCGCGCGAGGAGGAGATTATGCGTACGCTTGACCTTACGCGGGAATAAGCGGGAAAGAATAAAATGGAGAACACACATATGACAGAGAAAACGGCGATGATAACTATATGCGGCCGGCCAAACGTTGGCAAATCCACGCTGACGAACGCCTTTGTTGGCGAGAAGATAGCCATAGTCTCGAGCAAGGCGCAGACGACGCGAAACCGTATAACTGGTATAGCGGCGCGCGGAGAGACGCAGCTTATAATCATGGACACGCCTGGATTTCACAAGCCGCGCAACCGCCTGGGCGACTACATGGTTGCCCAGGTGCGCGAGAGTATACCAGACGTGGATTTGATTTTGCTGGTGGTAGAGCCGATTGCGAATGTAGGAACGCAGGAGAGGGAGCTTATCGAACGCATAAGGTCCAGCGGCTGCCCCGCGGTGCTGGTGATAAACAAGATTGACACGGTGGAGAAGGAGACGCTTTTAGCCGTCATTGCGGCATACTCCGATGCTTTTGACTTCGACGCGGTAATCCCTGTGTCTGCGAAGAAAAACGACGGGCTTGATGAGCTTATGCGCGTGATGGATTCCTATGCCAAGCAGGGTCCGCATCTTTTCCCAGACGACATGATAACCGACCAGCCGGAGCGGCAGATATGCGCAGAGATAGTGCGCGAGAAGCTTCTTATGTGCCTTGAGCGCGAGATTCCGCACGGTACTGCCGTTGAGGTGACCCGCTTTTCGGAGCGGGAGGATAGCGGAATTATCGATTTAGATGTGACCATTTACTGTGAAAAGACCAGCCACAAGGGAATAATCATCGGCAAGCACGGCTCCATGCTCAAGCACGTGGGTGAGCTGGCGCGGCGGGATATCGAGAAATTCATGGGCACGAAGGTGTTTTTGCAGACTTGGGTGAAGGTGAAGGAAAACTGGCGCGAGAGTGCGGCGCAGCTAAGAAACTTTGGGTATACAGAATAGATTTTACCAACTATAAATCTGCCTGACGTGAGACAAGCTATTTATGGGAGGCGGATTGTATGGATAAGGAGCATTGGAACGTATTTCTTGACACTGGAGATCCGGTGAGCTATCTGCTGTGCAGGGCCGGCGAGGAGAAGAAAAAGCAGGAGAAAAATACGGCGGTAAAGCCGCAGAGCCCTCCCGCAGGGAGCGCCTCTGTTTAGAAGGGAACGGGGCTTACATACATGTTCAAAACTATAAGCGCACTGATTCTGCGGGAGGTAAAATACAAAGAGGCGGATAAGATACTCACGGTACTCACTCCCGAGGACGGCAAGCTGACGGTCAAGGCACGTGGAGCGCTTAGAAAAAGCTGCCGCTATGGCGCGGCCTGCCAGGCGCTGTGCTATTCGGAGATGACGCTCTTCGGAAGCCGTGGGCGCTGGAGCGTGAACGAGGCCGAGACGATAGAGCAGTTTCTTATGCTGCGCTCGGACCTTGCATTGCTGGCGCTGGGCAGCTACTTCGCAGAGGCGCTTGAGGCGGTGTCGGATGAGGACAGTCCAAATCCCGAGATACTGCAATTAGGCTTAAACAGCCTGTACGCACTCAGCCGCAGGCTGTACACGCCGGAACACATCAAAACGGCGTTTGAGCTGCGTCTTATGTGTTTAGCGGGATTTGAGCCGGACGTTTTCGCCTGCGCGGTATGCGGCAGGGAGGAGTCGCAGGACATGCTGCTGTCGCTCAGGGGAGGAGTGATGCACTGCCGCGGATGTGTGCCGGAGGCGCGGGGCGTGTCGCTGCCGCTGAGCCCAGAGTCGCTTGATGCTATGCGGTATGTAATAAACGCGGAGCCTAAGCGGATTTTTTCCTTTGCCATACCGCCCGAGAGCGAAACGCAGCTTGATGGTGTGACCCAGGCGTACATGTCCGCGCAGCTCGAGCGGGGATTTGCCACCTTGGATTACTGGAAAAGCGTCAGGCTTAAGGACAAAAAACTTAGGTTTACAGAGGATATAAGCTATGGATAAATCGGAGCTTTACGAAAAATCAATGCGCACCCTTGAATTGCCGCAGGTGCTGGTGATGCTCTCTGCGGAGGCGGTGAGCGAGCCGGCGAAAGAGCTGTGCGCGGCCCTGCGCCCGGCGGACACGGTATATGAGATGCGCCGGCGCCAGGGACAGACCACGGCGGCGAAGGAAATGATGGTCCTGCGCGGCAGCCCCTCGTTTTCCGGGGTGAAAGACGTGCGCGGCTCGCTTGCCCGCGCGGACATGGGCGGTATGCTCAACACGCGCGAGCTGCTGGACATCTCAGGCGTGCTGGCCTGCGCGCGCGGGGCTCTCAGCTATGGTAAAGGCGAGCGCGGGGGGAGAAACGACGTGGATTATCTGTTTAACTCCCTGACCGCGAACAAATACCTTGAGGAAAAGATAAGCACAAGCATAAGCGGCGAGGATGAGATTGCCGACCTGGCCAGCCGTGAGCTTGCGGACATACGGAGAAAAATGCGCGCCGCGGCGGCGCGAGTGCGCGAGTCGCTGCAAAAGATAATCTCATCTCCAGGCTACGCCAAGGCGCTTCAGGAGCCTATCATTACCACGCGTTCGGACCGCTATGTCGTTCCCGTGAAGGCCGAGCGCAAGGGGGACATTCCGGGGCTTGTGCACGATATCTCCTCCTCAGGCGCGACGGTGTTCATAGAGCCCATGGCGGCGGTGAAAGCCAATAACGAGATACGTGAGCTCAAGGCAAAGGAAAAGCAGGAGATTGAGCGTATCCTTATGGAGCTGTCTGCCGAGTGTGCAGAATATCGGGATGACATATCGACCGATTTCAGCGTGTTGTGTGAGCTCGACGCGGTGTTTGCCCGGGCCAAGCTCAGCTACCGGCTCGACTGCATGGAGCCGGAGTTTTCAGCCGGAGAGCTGACCTTGAAGCGTGCGAGGCACCCGCTTCTGGCAAAGGAGACGGCTGTGCCGATAGACGTGCACATAGGCGCTGATTACGACACGCTGGTGATAACCGGACCGAACACGGGCGGCAAGACCGTGTCGATAAAGACCATGGGCCTGCTCTCGCTCATGGCGATGTGTGGACTGCACATCCCCGCCGCGGACGGAAGCTGCGTGCCGGCCTTTGAGCGTGTGCTGGCCGACATTGGCGACGAGCAAAGTATTGAGCAGAGCCTGTCCACCTTTTCCGCTCACATGACGAACATAGTAGGGCTTTTAGAGCAATGCGGGGAGAACACGCTTCTGCTGTTCGACGAGCTCGGAGCGGGCACCGACCCGACCGAGGGCGCGGCGCTGGCAATATCCGTAATTGAGAGAGCCCGTTCCAGAGGGTCGATGATAGCCGCCACGACGCACTACGCCGAGCTGAAGGTGTATGCCACCACGCAGAAGGGGGTTCAGAACGCCTGCTGCGAGTTTGACGTGGAGACGCTCAAGCCGACCTACCGTCTGCTTACCGGTGTGCCCGGTAAATCCAACGCTTTTGAGATTTCACGCCATCTCGGTCTGCCGGAGGAGATAATCGCCGACGCGAAAAGCCGCGTGGGAGCCGAGAGCGCGAGCATGGAGGAGGTGCTCGAAAAGCTCGAGTACCA
>CATJWG010000083.1 GCA_949744165.1 uncultured Eubacteriales bacterium
CCATATCGGCTCATAGGCGACGATGCAGCGGCGCACATTCTCCGCGCTGAGTCCAAACAGCGCGGCCTTGACCTGATATGCGATGTGCGGCATTGTAAGACCGCGCTCGCGCTGCTCAAGGCTTTCGCCCACGCAGATTATCGGCGTCATGTCCAGCGCCAGAACGGCCGCGGTCTTGACGTTCACGCCGCTGTCTATCTCGCCGTTATATTCCCTGCGCTCGGAGTGGCCGATAATGACGTATTTTGTGTCGAGGTCCTTGAGCTGTGCGGCGGAGACCTCTCCAGTGTAGGCGCCCTTTTCATGCTCGCTGACGTTCTGCGCGCCGACGGCAACGCAGGTTCCCTTCGCCGCATCCATGAGCGCGGGCATTATCACAAAAGGCGCGCAAACTGCCACACCGCAGTCCGGCTTGACGTCAATCAGGCCCTTGAGCTCCTCAACAAAGCCCCTGGCCTGGGACGGGAGCATATTCATCTTCCAGTTGCCCGCAATAATAGCGCGGCGGGTTTTCTTATTCATAGGTCATTACCTCCGATACTGAATTTTATTATTTGTTCAAAAGGCAAGCAACGCCCGGCAATTCCTTTCCCTCAAGGAACTCCAGGGACGCACCGCCGCCGGTGGAGATGTGGGTCATCTTTGCCGCGTAGCCGAGCTGCTCCACAGCAGCGGCGCTGTCGCCGCCGCCGACTATCGTGATTGCACCAGACTCGCCCAGCGCGCGCGCCACGGCGCGTGTGCCCTCGGCAAAGGCGTCGAACTCGAAAACTCCCATGGGACCGTTCCAGATAACGGTACCAGCGCCGGCTATCGCGCCGGTAAAGAGTTTTACGGTCTCAGGCCCGATGTCCATGCCCATCCAGTCGTCGGGAATACTCTTTACGTCTACAGTCTTCACCTGGCAGTCAGCCGCAAAGCGGTCTCCTATGAGCGTGTCCACAGGCAGCAGGAGCTTTACGCCCTTTGCTGCGGCTTTGTCTATCATTTCGCGTGCGTAGTCCACGCGCTCTGCTTCAAGCAGGGAGCTGCCTATCCCGTAGCCCATGGCCTTGATGAAGGTGTAGGACATACCGCCGCCGATGATAATGGTGTCGGCCTTTTCCAGCAGGTTGTTGATAACGCCAATCTTGTCGCTGACCTTCGCGCCGCCCAAAATGGCGACAAAGGGACGCTTCGGGGCCTCAAGCGCGCCGCCCATGATTTCCAGCTCCTTCTGAATAAGCAGACCGGACACGGCGGGCAGATACGCCGCCACGCCGGCAGTGGAGGCGTGTGCGCGATGAACCGCGCCGAAAGCGTCGGACACGTAGACCTCCGCCATGGAAGCCATAGCCTTGGCCAGCTCGGAATCATTTTTCGTCTCGCCCTTTTCAAAACGGGTGTTTTGGAGAAGCATAATCTCGCCGGCCTTAAGAGCGGCGGCCTTTGCACGGGCATCGGGGCCTACAACGTCGTCGGCCAGGATAATATCCCTGCCCAGAAGCTGGCCCAGCCGCTCGGCCACAGGCTCCATTCGCAGCGCCTGCATTTCCTTTTCCCACTTTTCTTTGGTGAGGGAGGAGGGGTCCTTGCCCTTCTCTGTCTGCTTTTTCACCCATTTGTCAAAGCTGGGCTCCGGCTTGCCGAGATGGGAGCAGGCGATAACAGCCGCACCCTGGTCAAGCAGGTACTGAATGGTTGGCAGCGCGGCGCGAATGCGTTTGTCGTCGGTTATCATGCGGGTGGCCTTGTCCTGCGGGACGTTGAAGTCGCAGCGCAGGAGGACCTTTTTGCCTTTGACATCGATGTCGTAAACGGTTTTCTTGTTGTAATTCATATGGGCACTTCCTTTCATGTCAGGCAGATTATCTGCATTTTTCGAACATTTCTCCGGTTTCCTTCAGGTGCGGGAAGCCCTGCTGTCGCAGAGCCTCAAAGCACAGCACGGCCACGCTGTTGGCAAGATTCAGGCTGCGCGCCTCTGCGCGTATGGGTATGCGCACGCATCGGCCGCGGTAACGCTCCCTCAGCTCCTCCGGCAGTCCGGCGGTCTCCTTGCCGAACATGAGCTTCACGTCTCCGGTAAAGTCCGCCTCGGCGTAAGAACGAGGGGCCTTCGTCGTGGCCAGCCAGAGGTTTTCGTCGCCGTTTTTCGCGAGAAACTCCCCGACGTTCTCATAAACGGAGATATCCACCAGATGCCAGTAATCCAGTCCCGCGCGCTTTACCGCGCGGTCGCTTATGTCGAAGCCCAGCGGCTTTATCAGGTGCAGGCGCGCGCCCGTGGCCGCGCAGGTACGCGCGATGTTGCCGCAGTTCTGCGGTATCTCCGGCTCTACAAGTATTATATCTATCATTGTCTGTTATACCAGTATTTCTTATTTATCAGCGCATTACAAACATTCCATACAAGATTATAGACTGACGGCATCCGCAATTCAAGTAAAATTTGGCAGGTGAACACGTTTTTATGCTTTTTGCAAGAGTTTTTCAGTCAATTATATACTTGTTGCATAATTGAAGCAAACAAACTATAATAGTCGAATAGCGGCCCCGCCGCTTATCCGACTACAAGCATAGAAGGAATTGAAAAAATGAAAACAATCTATCTCGTTGTGCCCTGCTACAACGAGCATGACGCGCTGCCGCTGACCGCGCCGGTGATGCTCAAAAAGCTCAGGGAGCTCACGGATGCGGGGAAAATATCTCCGGAGTCCGGAGTGCTGTTTATTGACGACGGCTCAGGTGACGATACCTGGGAGATAATAAAGTCCCTTCGAGCGCGCGACGTCCGTGTCTCGGGCCTGCGCCTTTCCCGCAACCGCGGGCATCAAAATGCGCTCATGGCGGGGCTCGTAACCGCAATGGACTGGTGCGACGCTACAGTCTCAATGGACGCCGACCTTCAGGACGATATCAACGCCATAGACGAAATGGTTGAAAAGCTTGCCGCCGGAGCGGAGATAGTCTGCGGCGTGCGCTCACGCCGGGATACGGACAGCTTTCTCAAGCGCGTGACTGCCCAAGGGTACTACGGTCTTATGAACCTGTGCGGCGCGGGGATAATCTACGACCACGCGGACTTTCGCCTTTTAAGCCGCGAGGCGCTGCGCCGCCTGTGCCGCTACGGCACGGAGGACCTGTTTATACGCGGACTCATAACGCGCCTTGGCCTGCCGATTGAAAAGGTCTACTATGAGCGCTCTGCCCGCGCCGCCGGTGAGAGCAAGTACACCCTGAAAAAGATGCTCCACCTTGCCATGCGCGGCTTTTCCTGCGGAAAAATGAAGCCCGCTGCGGACATGCGCGTGGATGAGCTGTACGCTGCCGAGGTGCTCCATGGCTGAGCCCTGTTTCCAGTGCCCGCGCCGCTGCGGGGCGGACAGGGACCGCGTTTTCGGCTTCTGCGCCGCGCCGGGCGAGGCCGTGGTTGCGCGCGCCGCGCCGCATTACGGCGAGGAGCCGTGCATAAGCGGCGTGCGCGGCAGCGGCGCGGTGTTCTTCTCCGGCTGCAATCTGCGCTGCGTGTTCTGCCAGAACCATGAAATAAGCCGCGGCAGCGTTGGCGAACGCGTGACGCTGCACGGACTGCGCGAGATGTTTTTGCGCCTGCGCGACAGCGGCGTACACAACATAAACCTTGTCACACCCAGTCATTACGTCGAGCTGATAGCCGAGGCCCTGACTGGCCTTGAGCTGGATGTCCCCGTGGTGTGGAACAGCTCCGGATACGACAGCGCGGAGAGGCTGCGCGCGCTCGAAGGACTGGTACAGGTATACATGCCGGATTTAAAATACTCCGACCGCGGGCTGGCCCGCCGCCTTTCCGCCGCGCCTGACTATACCGAGACGGCACTGGCGGCAATACTCGAGATGTACCGACAGACGGGCCCATTTGAGCTGGACGGCGAGGGACTTCTGCGCCGCGGCGTGCTCGTACGCCACCTTGTGCTGCCAGGACAGGCGGAGAACACCCTTGGAGTTATCGATATGATAGAGGACAATTTCCCTGCGGACAAAATAATGTTCAGCCTCATGAGCCAGTACACCCCAATGCCGGGGCTGGACGGCTTCCCTGAGCTTCAGCGTTCCGTGACCGCTGCGGAGTACGAAAGATGCGTATCCTATCTCAATTTCTCCTCCATAGAGCACGGCTACTGCCAGGAGCCGGAGGCGTCAGGTACGGAGATGATACCGGACTTTGACGGTACAGGGGTAGTAAAATGAAAATGAGGCAGGCCGCCTATGGCGGCCTGCCTCATTTGATGTCGATAAACTCCAGCAGCTCCCCGTCAAAATACCTCAGCAGCGCGCTGCGGGTGGTCACAAAGCTGTCGTGCTCAATCTCAACTCGTACCTTGTTTCCGGAGACGGAAACCATACACTTCGAGCCCATGTCCAGCCGCGGCAGAACGTTTTCCTCCAGCTCTGCGGCCAGCTCGTCGGGGTGCGCGGCGTAATATCCCGTGTCCTGCGGCGGGGCGTAGCCCTTTATCGGGTCAGCGCCAGCGGTAAAGCACACCGCAAGCATCAGGACAAACAGCAGCAGCACAAATGCGCAGCCGGCGGGTTTGAGGCTTTTCATAAGCCACTCGCCGTTGGACTGACGCGGCTTTTCCCTGTCAATGTCGTTAAGCTTTTCCTCCACGCTCAGCCCTCCTTCGCCCAGTCGTGCATACGGTAATATTGAATGTCCAGCACACGCGCAAGCTGCGCGCGCGCCTGCTCGGACACAATGGCGGTGGTCAGCTCCCCGTTTTCGCGGAAGCGGCCAGACTCGCTTATAACGTCCACGCCGAGCTCGCGCAGCTCGTGCAGGGACTTTATCGCCGCGTCGCCCTCATAGCCGCACAGGCCGAAAAGCTCGGTCATGAGAAAGCAGGGAGAAAAGCTTCCGCCTTTGCCTGAAAAGTCATTGCCCAAAATGTCCTTTGCCGCGTCGTTGGCCCAGACGAGGTACTGGGTGTTGAAGTAGCTGTAAAAGCTCTCGTCGTCCATAAGGCTCAGGTCTATGCCCAGTTCGGCGTAGACGGTGGCGTCGTCGCCAAGCCAAGGCTTGTGGTCGCCGAAGAGTACCACGACCACAGGCGCGGCGTCAGCGCGCAGGGCGTTGAAAAATACGCGAAGGCTCTCGTCAGTCAGGCGGATACCGCTAAAATAATTGTTGATGATGTTCCGCGAGCCCTCGCTCAGCCCCTCGCCGGAGACGTACAGCCGGTTTGGCTCATATAGCCGGTCCGCGGCGTAGGGCCCGTGGTTCTGATAGCTGACGGAGAAGTTAAAGTACGGCCGTCCGCCCGCCTTTGCCTCGGCGTAAAGTGTCAGCAGGTCGGGGAAAAAGCTATCGTCGTTCATTATCCCCTCCTCCGCGGGCAAAGTGTAGCGGTCCTCGAAGAAGTGCGAGCTTTCAAAGCCGAGGTACTCCATGACGTTCTGCCGGTTGTAAAACCAACCGTAGCCGGGGTGGCAGAACTCCGTGAAATAGCCCTGGCCGGCGAAATAGCGCACATAGGAGTCGGCCGCGCCGCGGTAGTCGTAAAGCTGTGTCGAGCCGGTTATATAGCAGCGCTCGGTGTCTATGGTGCCGCCGGCGAAGATGTTCGTCACCAACTCGCCGGTATAGCTTTCACCCTGCAGCTCGTGGAAGAACTTATATGGGTCGTATTCAAAGGAGGGGAAAACATCCTCGAACTCGGAGAAGTCGTAGTACGACTCGAGCATAACGGAGATAAAATTGACCTTTCTCTCATCCGAAATGTTTCCCGAGCCGTATTTGGAAATGAGCTTGGCGGTTTGCTCCCTGTCGTAACCGAAGGGCTTTCTGTAAGCGGCGCCCTCGCCGCTGTGCAGCAGGGGATAGAGAAAGCCGCGGCAGCAGTACTGGTCGGTTTCGTTCCATTGGTTCATGGCAAAGCCGCTTTCAAACTCCACGCCGATGTTGCCCGTGAAGTCGTAAACCTCCTGCCGTGTGTATGCTCCGAAGTAAGCCAGGGCGCAGAATGCGATGAGCAGGAAGCCTCCGGCAATGCGCGGCACGGCGCGGCGAAAGCGCGCGGTCATAAAGAAAAATGCAAGCACCGACACGGCGATTATCACAATAAAGCTTACAACAATAGCGGGCGTTATAATGATGTTGTAGCCCGCGCTTATCTTTGCTGCCTCTGAGATATAGCGCGCGTCGGACAAAAGCAGTGGGTCGTCGCGGAACATGAGCTTGAAATAGTTGATAAGCGCGAGCACCGTCACGATAATGCCGCTGCCCAGAAAGGCGCACCACATGCGGTTAAACGCAATCAGAAACACAAGCGCGACGGCGAATACCGGCAGTATATTCAGCCAGAACAGCAGGGTATAGCGGAAATAGCTGGAAAACAGCTCGCGCTCATAGCCCGCCGAGCCGAACCACAGGCTCAGCACGCCGATACCTGTGCACCACAGCGCCAGCGCCAGCAGATTGAAAAGCCAGTGCAGCGTCCAGCGCGCCCGCGACGGCTCGGCGGGGTCGTAAAATATTATTTTGCGAAGATTTTTCATGTTGCTTTTATAGGCTCAGCACCGCGGACGGAAGGCCGCGGTGCTGATATTCTCAGAAACGGATTCTCTGTTCGATATAGCTCTTAACCTCGGAGATGGGGATACGCACCTGCTGCATACTGTCACGCTCGCGAACGGTGACGCAGCTGTCGGCCGCGTCGGTCTCGGTGCCGACGGTGTTGAAGTCCACGGTTACGCAGAAGGGAGTGCCTATCTCGTCCTGACGGCGGTAGCGCTTGCCGATGGAGCCAGCGTCGTCGTAGTCGCACATGAACTCGGCGCTCAGCTCGCTGTAAAGCTTTATGGCCGGCTCGGTGAGAACGGCCTTCTTGCTAAGCGGCAGGATGGCGCACTTGAACGGAGCCAGCGCCGGGTGCAGGCGCATAACCACGCGCACGTCGTCGCGGCCCTTGGCGTCCTGTCCGACAAGCTCCTCGTCGTAGGCGTCGCACAGCACGGCCAGCACGCTGCGCTCCACACCGAGAGACGGCTCTATCACGTAGGGGATGTAGTGTTCGTTCTTTTCCTGGTCAAAATAGGTGAGGTCGCGGCCGCTGGTGTTCTGGTGTTGGGTCAGGTCGTAATCCGTGCGGTCGGCCACGCCCCACAGCTCGCCCCAGCCGAAGGGGAACAGGAACTCAAAGTCGGTAGTCGCCTTGGAGTAGAAGCTCAGCTCCTCCGGCTCATGGTCGCGCAGTCTGAGATTCTCGTCCTTCAGGCCGATGCCGAGCAGCCACTCGTGGCAGAATTTGCGCCAGTATTCGAACCACTCAAGGTCCGTGCCCGGCTGGCAGAAGAACTCCAGCTCCATCTGCTCGAACTCGCGCACGCGGAAGATAAAGTTGCCGGGAGTAATCTCGTTGCGGAAGCTTCTGCCTATCTGCGCGATGCCGAAGGGCAGCTTGCGCCGCGTGGTGCGCTGGACGTTGACAAAGTTTGTGAAGATGCCCTGTGCGGTTTCGGGGCGCAGGTACACGGTGTTTTTCGCGTCCTCAGTCACGCCCTGGAAGGTCTTGAACATGAGGTTGAACTGGCGGATATCGGTGAAATTGTGTTTTCCGCAGGTAGGGCAGGGAATGTTGTTGTCCTCGACGAACTGCTTCATTTCAGCCTGGGAGTAAGCGTCAATCGCCTTGTCCAGCGTCACGCCGCTGGTTGCGCACCAGTCCTCGATAAGCTTGTCGGCACGGAAACGCTCGTGGCACTCGCGGCAGTCCATGAGCGGGTCGGAAAAGCCGGCCAGATGACCCGAGGCAATCCATGTCTGGGGATTCATGAGAATGGCGGCGTCGAGTCCTACGTTGTAGGGGTTTTCCTGCACGAACTTCTTCCACCAGGCGCGCTTCACGTTGTTTTTCAGCTCAACGCCTATCGGTCCGTAGTCCCAGGTGTTGGCCAGACCACCGTAAATTTCGCTGCCGGCAAAGATAAAGCCGCGGTTTTTGCACAGCGCGACTATTTTCTCCATGGTCTTTTCTGTGTTTTTCATTCTTTTCTCCTTCTCCCGCGGCTGGCAGCCGCGTAGATACAAAATATATGCTTTTTCGATAATTTCGTAATTATAGCATTGAAGTCCGGCGTTTGTAAACAAAAATTTCCTTTGATTTTCAATGCCCGCGTCAGATTGTTGCAGTATGTTTAAATCCCGCTAATATGGTGCGCGGAATTTGTAAACTTATGCTACAGGGAAAAAGCCTTGCAGATCTTAGAATTTGTTAGTGGCTTTGCCGCTTTTTCGACATGTTCAGGCTCAGGCGCTTACGTTACCGTAAGCGCCTGAGCCTGCTTTGTA
>CATJWG010000084.1 GCA_949744165.1 uncultured Eubacteriales bacterium
AACAAAAAACATCCGCAATGTCTGCTTGATGGGCCACGGAAACAGCGGCAAAACCACTCTGGCTGAGAGTATGCTCTACACCACCGGCGCAATCGACCGTCAGGGCAAGACCCCCGACGGAAACACCGTATGCGACTATGACGCTGAGGAGATAAAGCGCCAGATTACAATCTCCGCCGCTCTCGCCCCCGTCAATTATGCCGGCTGCAAGATAAACGTGCTCGACTGCCCCGGCTTTCTCGACTTCGTGGGCGAGGTTATGGGAGCTATTCGTGCGGCCGAGGCCGGAATAATCTTCTGCTCGGCCAAGGACGGCCTGTCCGTTGGCGCAGAGCGCAGCTGGAAGCAGCTTAAGGCCGCCAATCTGCCCGCTATGTTCTATATCTCCAAGCTTGACGAGGAGCACGGCGACTTTGACGGTGTGCTGTCCACCCTGACAGAGAAGTACGGCAGCAGCGTGTGCGCCATAGCCGCGCCGATGTCCGACGGCAGCGGTGTTATAGACCTGGTCCACAACATCGCCTACCAGACCAAGGGGGGCAAGACCAGTAAGGTCCCCGTTCCCGCCGCCGATGCCGGCAAGGTTGAGGCTCTGCGGGAGGCGCTCATGGAGGCTGCCGCAGGTGCGGACGAGGAGCTCATGGAGAAGTATTTCGAGAGCATGGAGCTTTCCGAGGCCGAGATAGTAAGGGGCTTGAAGCTGGGTGTGAAGGACCGTGCCGTCATTCCTGTGCTGTGCGGCAGCGCCATCTCCGGCGTGGGCACCGAGTGTCTTCTCCAGGCCATTGCCGACTATGTGCCCGACCCGTCCGAGATGGAGGACATCGACCCGAAGGGCGCGACCGTGGGCTTTGTGTTCAAGACCGTGTCCGACCAGTTCGGCAAGTACAGCTTCGTCAAGGTCGTCAGCGGCAAGCTGACCTCTGACATGTCCCTGCGCAATGTGCGAGCCTCCTCCACTGACAAGCTCGGCCGTCTGTACACCATGTGCGGAAAAAAGAACACCGAGGTCAAGGAGGTCTGTTGCGGCGATATAGTTGCCGTTGGCAAGATGGAGTGGAGGACCGGCGACACGGTGTGCGATCCAAAGAATGAGGTTGAGTTGCCCCGCGTTGAGATGCCGGAGCCGTGCTATTCCATGGCGATTAAGCCCAAGACCAAGGGCCAGGACGACAAGGTCGCTTCGGGATTAAACCGTTTGAACGAAGAGGATATCTCCTTTACCATAACCAACAACGCCGAAACGCGCCAGATGGTGCTCGCCGGCATAGGCGACATTCAGCTCGACGTGCTGTGCGCCAAGCTCAAAAGCCGTTTCGGCGTGGACACGGAGCTCGTACAGGCCCGCGTGCCATACCGCGAGAAGATAAAGGCCAAGGTAGAGGCCCACGGCCGCCATAAGAAGCAGTCCGGAGGCAGCGGCCAGTTCGGCGACGTGTGGATTCGCTTTGAGCCGCAGGATGAGTCGGACGAGATGATTTTTGCCGAGGAGGTCTTCGGCGGCAGCGTGCCGAAAAACTTCTTCCCCGCTGTTGAAAAGGGGTTGCGCGACGCGGTCAACCGCGGCGTTTTGGCCGGATATCCACTTGTGGGGCTAAAGGCAGTTCTGTACGATGGCTCCTACCATCCAGTGGACTCGAATGAAATGGCGTTCAAGACCGCCGCGCAGCTTGCCTATAAGGACGGTATTCCCAAGGCTAAGCCGACTATTCTTGAGCCTATCGGACTGCTGAAGGTTACAATTCCCGACGCCAACCTTGGAGACATTATGTCAGATATCTCATCCAAGCGCCGCGGCACTGTTCTGGGCATGAACGCCGAGGACGGGATGCAGATAGTCGAGGCTGAGGTTCCCATGGCTGAGATGAGCTCCTACACGATAGACCTGCGTTCCATGACCCAGGGCCGCGGTTCCTTCACCTGCAAGTTTGTGCGCTACGAGGAGGCCCCCGGCAACGTACAGCAGAAGGTTATTGAGGATGCGAAGGCTTTAGCTGAGGCGGAGTAAGTCAAATTGAAATCCGCTTGTCGCGGCTTTCAATTCAAGAAACAGCAGTAGGGGACGCCCCGCGCTTTGCGCATTGCTTTACGGAGCAAGCTCCCAGCACGCGCTGTGCGATATGGATTTTCCGACGCGCACAAGGTGAATTGCCCCGCAGGGGCAAGAAAAGGTACCTTAGGGGACGTCGCCGGAAAATGATTGAATTTTGTTCGCGGCGCTTTGCGCGCGAAGTCTACGATGTTATATTTTGCGGCGCCGTTACATGGCGCCGCAAAATGCGGTAAATATGATGCATTTATGGGTAAGATAGTTTTACCAGATTATTTTACCGGAGAGTCAATACAATGAAAACTAATAAAAACAGCTTTTACATGATGTGGTCGCTGGCGATAGTTCTTTGTATGCTTTTGTCTGTGTTTGCCCTGTTTTTTACCTCATGCGCGAAATCGGATGGGGAGAGGAATACGGGCGATGACAACAAGCTGTCCGTCAACGATGAGTCGAGCCCTTCGCCTGAGCAGACGGACAACCCCAGCCAGAATGGTGACACGGAGCAGAACGGAACAACCGAGCCCACTGAGCCAACGCCGGCGCCCGAAGCGCAGACGCCCACGCGCTTAGCCGAAACGGAGGATGCGGGTTCAGAGTATCTCGACAAGCTCACTTTCCTCGGCGACAGCACAACTTATGGTCTTAAGGCCTATGCGGTACTGTCGGGAGGAGAGGACACCAAGCAGGTGTGGACTCCGTCGAGCGGTACGCTGACGCTGTCTTACCAAAGTATAGCTACGATAGTCTATCCCGAGACGGGTGAGGAGATACCGATAACCGACGCCGTGGCGCGCGCCAAGCCCGAGTATATGGTAATAACCCTTGGAGTAAACGGCGTGTCCTTCATGGACGAGGAGAACTTTGTGCGCGAGTACACCGACCTTGTAAAGCGAATACAGGAAAACAGCCCTGACACAAAGATAATTCTCAACTCAATTTACCCTGTGGCGGCGAGCTATCAGTATCAAAGCGATATCAACAACGACAAGATACGAGCGGCCAACGGATGGGTAGAGAAGGTGGCCGGGGACACTGGGGTGCGCTTCCTCAACAGCTTTGAAGCTATAGTGGGAGAGGACGGCTATTTGCCCGAGCAGTACCAGAACGGTGATGGCATACATCTGAACACTGCGGGCTTTAACATCATACTCGACTATATAAAAACGCACGAATACAAATAATAACAGTTGGTGATAAGGATATGAATAACAAAGGACGTTTAGGCGCGGCTGTGCTCGCGCTGGTAATGGTAATGTTGCTGTGCGCCTGCGGCAGCGGGAAGGGGAAGGATGTTCCGGTCGACGACGTCGTCGCGGCCGTGGACGAGGCTCTCGGCAAGGATGACAGCCTTGTGGCCGTGGATGAAAACTATATCAAGGGATATATGAAGATGGATGTCGCCGACTATGACGGCTTCACCGTAAAGATAAACGCCTACGGAGCTAATATCGACGAGTACGGTGTGTTCCGCGCTAAGGACAGTTCCCAGGCCAAGGAGATAAAGTCGGCTGTGGAAAGTTATCTCCAGCTCCGCGTGGATAGCTGGATGGACGAGTACATGCCCGAAGAAAAACCCAAGCTCACTGCTGCGGAGGTTAAGACCAACGGTAACTACGTCATGTACAGCATCCTCAGCGACGCGGACAAGCAGACCGCGTTCGGCGCTTTCGATGGGGCGCTCAAATGATTGAAAACGCGAGGACCCGCCCGTTTCGGGCGGGTTCCGCTGCTTTTGGAGGCTTTTATGAAAAAATACATCGTAGCTCTTGACCAGGGTACCACAAGCAGCAGAGCGATAATTTTTGACAGGCAACAGAAAATCGTCGGCTCGGCGCAAAAGGAATTTACGCAGTTCTACCCAAGGCCCGGCTGGGTGGAGCATGACGCGATGGAAATTTATTCCGGACTCATGGGGGTCATGGTCGAGGCGCTGACGCACTCGGGAATTGACGTGAGCGGAATTACCGGTGTGGGCATAACCAACCAGCGTGAGACAACGGTGGTTTGGGACCGAGAGACGGGCGCTCCCGTGTGCCGGGCCATAGTCTGGCAGTGCCGCCGGACGGCGGAGCTATGCGAGAAAATAAAGCGGGACAGGGAACTGACCGAGTACATACAGGAGAGCACGGGACTGCTTGTGGACGCCTACTTCTCAGCGACGAAGATAAAGTGGATACTCGACAATGTGCCCGGTGCGCGAGAGAAAGCGGAGCAGGGGAGGCTGCTGTTCGGCACGATTGACTCATGGCTTGTCTGGAAGCTGACCGGAGGCCGTGCCCATGTGACGGACTATACCAACGCCTCACGCACTATGCTATTTAACATCCATACACTTCACTGGGACGAGCGGATATGCCGCGCGCTGGACATTCCCGTTTCCATGCTGCCCAATGTGCGCTCAAGCAGCGAGGTATACGGCGAGGCGGAGGTACAGGGAGTAAAGGTTCCGGTGTGCGGCATCGCCGGCGACCAACAGGCTGCGCTGTTCGGCCAGACCTGTTTTGACAGGGGACAGGCGAAAAATACATATGGCACGGGCTGCTTCCTATTGATGAACACCGGCTGCGAGTGCATAAAAAGCTGCAACGGCCTTGTCACCACCATTGCCGCCTCACCAAAGGGAGAGGTGAAATACGCTTTGGAGGGCAGTGTTTTCGTCGGAGGCGCGGTGATGCAGTGGCTGCGCGACGAGCTTTGCCTGATACGCGGTGCGGGCGAAGTGGGGGAGATTGCCGCGTCAGTGCCGGATAACGGCGGAGTGTATCTTGTACCGGCCTTTACTGGGCTGGGCGCGCCGTACTGGGACATGTATGCCCGCGGTGCGATAGTTGGATTGACGCGCGGCAGCACGCGTGCGCACATAGTCCGAGCAGCGGAGGAAGCGATAGCCTACCAGTCGGCTGACCTTGTCGCGGCAATGGAGAAGGACACGGGACTAAAAATATCCGAGCTGCGCGTGGACGGAGGCGCCAGCAGGGACGGCTTTCTGATGCAGTTTCAGGCCGATGTGCTGGGCAGGACGGTCCGCCGCGGCGCGGTGTGCGAGACGACGGCGCTCGGTGCGGCGTCGCTGGCCGGTCTTGCCGCCGGCATCTGGAGTGGCATATCAGAGCTGCGCGAGATTCACAGCTCTGATGTTAGCTTTACACCGGACATGGACAGTGCCCGCCGAGCCGAGCTTTTGAACGGCTGGCACCGTGCTGTGGAACGTAGCTTAGCATGGGAGAAGTAGGTGGATTGTTTTGGAAGAGGCAATATTATATATACATGGAAGGGGCGGCAGCGCACAGGAGCTTGAACAGTACAGAGAGGTCTGCGCAGGCTTTGAGCTTATAGGTGTGGACTATAGTGATTATTTGCCTTGGCTTGTTAAGGGACAAGTCAGAGCCGAATATGATAACGCTCGGGAAAAATACAGCCGTATTTCTGTGCTTGCCAACAGCATAGGAGCGTATTTCGCAATGAATGCGCTGCAAGACTGTGAAATCGAAAGAGCGATGTTTATATCTCCCGTTCTGGACATGGAACGGCTTATTCTCGACATGATGAGCTGGGCGGGAGTGACGGAGCAGAAGCTTGCGGAAAAGGGAGAAATACCGACAAATTTTGGAGAGACACTCTCCTGGGAGTACCTGAGCTACGTCAGGAAACACCCGATTGACTGGCGGGTGAGGACGGAAATTCTCTATGCTCAGGGAGATGAGCTTATCTCCCGTAAAACTGTGGACGGCTTTGCTGAGAACCATAATGCCGAGCTCACCGTAATGGAAAACGGTGAGCACTGGTTTCACACGCGGGAGCAGATGGAATTCCTGTGTGAGTGGCTAAGGAAAATCCTGAAAAATATGCAGCCAGGTTTGACAAATGAGCCCCATTAAGCCAAAGGCTTAATGGGGCTCATATTTTTGATTAGTAATAATCCTCCTCGTCCTCCTCATCGGGGGCGCTGCCGTCCGCGCCATGCTTGGAAAAGCGGGAGAAATCGAAGCTGCGCGGCTCGGTGCCGCCTATTATGCGTACCAGATTTTCCGCGTGCCTGAGCACGATTATCAGCGCGCACAGCAGGGCCAACATGCCCTCCAGACCACTGAAGCCGAATATCCACATGAATATAGCCGCAAGGGCCGATGCGGCCACCGCGCCGAGTGCGGCATAGCGGGTAAAGACAAACACGACTATATACGCCACCCAGCAGCAAAGACCAACACGCCAGTCGATAAGGAACACGGCTATGCCCGCGCACAGCAGGGCCTTGCCTCCGTGGAACAGGAACAGCAGGGGGTAAGCGTGGCCGAGAATCAAGCAGAAAGCCGCGAAAAGCCGACCTATCAAAAGCTGGTCCACAAGTCCGAGCAGCGCCCCGCCGATGAGCACGGCCAGCAACGTCTTTGCCAAGTCGAACAGTACAAGCATAACCGTACCCAGCGGGCCGTAGTCGCGGAAAAAATCAGTTAAGGGGCTCTCCATACGGCTGTGTCGAACAGCATTGTTGCGAAAAACGTACCTGGATAGAATCATGCTGCCGCTCATGTTGCCTAAGCAATAGCTGATGATGGCAGTCAGTATCAAAAGCAAAACGGTTTTCATTGGCTGTCTCCTTTCTGACGGATGAGCATACGAACCGGCGTTCCCTCAAGTCCGAAGGCGGCGCGTATCTGGTTTTCAAGATATCTCTGGTAGGAGAAATGGAAAAGCTCGCGGCTGTTGCAGAACGTGACGAAGGTGGGCGGCTTTATGCCGGTCTGGGTCATGTAGTATATCTTCAGGCGGCGTCCCTTGTCCGTGGGCGGCTGCACCCGGGCCTGCGCGTCGGCGAGCACGTTGTTGAGCTGTCCGGTGCTTATGCGCTTGCAGGACTGCTCGTTGACCGAGTTTATCAGCTCATAGAGCTTCTCCGTGCGCTGTCCGGTCAGCGCGGAGATGAACAGCACGGGCGCGTAGCTCATGTAGCTGAGGTCCCTCAGGACCTGTTTTCGCATTTTTTCCATTGTGCCCGTTTCCTTGTCAACAAGGTCCCACTTGTTGACCACGATAATGCCGGCCTTACCGGACTCGTGGGCCATGCCGGCAATCTTCGTGTCCTGCTCGGTGACACCCTCGCGCGCGTCAATCATGATAAGGCACACATCCGCTCGCTCAATTGCAAGCTGCGCGCGCATGACGGAAAATTTCTCAATCCTGTCGTCAACCTTACTTTTGCGGCGGATTCCGGCGGTGTCGATGAAAGTGTATTTGCCGTATTTATTGTCCACGCGCGTGTCCACGGCGTCGCGCGTCGTGCCGGCCACGTCGCTGACAATAACGCGCTTTTCGCCCACGATGAGGTTTGTCAGCGAGGATTTGCCCACGTTGGGCTTTCCGATTATGGCGACCTTTATGCGCTCGTCGTCCTCCTCGCCCACGCCCTCGTCGGGAAACTGCGCCACGCAGGCGTCGAGCATGTCGCCCGTGCCGTGGCCGTGTACGGCGGAGACGGATATGGGCTCGCCCAAGCCGAGGGAGTAAAATTCGTAGATGGTCGGGTCGTTGGACGAGGGGTTGTCCATTTTGTTTACCACCAGCACCACGGGCTTGTGGGAGCGCAGGAGCATGTTTGCCACGTCCTTGTCCGCGGCGGTGACGCCGGTGCCTATCTCGGTCACCAGCACAATGACGTCTGCCGCGGAGATGGCGATGTTGGCCTGCTCGCGCATGAACAGGAGAATTTCGCTGTCGGTCGTCGGCTCTATCCCTCCGGTGTCTACTATATCAAATTTTCTGCCTGCCCATTCGCATTCGGCGTAAAGCCGGTCCCGCGTGACGCCGGGGGTGTCCTCGACTATGGACAGCCGCTGACCGGCCAGGCGGTTGAAAAGCATGGACTTGCCCACGTTGGGCCGTCCGACTATGGCTACAAGCGGTCTTGGCATTGTTTCATTCCTTTCGCGGATGGTCTGCCCTCGGACGCGGGGGCGGGTTATATCGGTTGTAGGGCGTGTCCCCGGCGCTGCGCACAGGCAGCCTCAGCTCCGGCAAAATACCGAGCATGGCGTCGCACAGCCCGCCGCCGTCCTCGGCTATGGGGTAGATTGGCACGCCCAGCGCCGCGGAGACCTGCTCAAGCGTCATCCCGTCCAGAAAATCCATTTCCTCGTGCCGGAGCATGCTCTCGCTTATCAGCAGGCGCTGCCCGAGCTCGCGCCCGCGCAGCTGCCCTACAAGGTCGCCGCCCGTAACAAGCCCCGAGACGGTGACGCTGTGTCCGAAGAAGTCGTTGTATATGGGGTAGACCACACCGTCTATATTATCATATTTTTCC